>CAZEMD010000120.1:0-6481 GCA_964513225.1 uncultured Candidatus Bathyarchaeia archaeon
CCCTCTTTTTCCCCTTGGTGCTCTCTTATCAGCCTCAGGGTGGCCAGTATCTCCCTGTTGACATCCTCGGGGCTGAGCAGCTCGTGGTCTGAGTTCATCTCGGTGGTCGTGACGTATGTCCCGCGGAGCTTCCTCAGCTCCTGGAGTATATAGTCCCTTACCTCCTCGTAGAAGACGATGCCCTCCATGGTCTCCTCGGGCCCCCTCTGGTCCTGCCCCGAGAACCCCGCGGTCTCGATGTGCACCGAGCCTATGCCGAAGAACCTGTCGTAGACGCCGGCGACGCTGCTTATGTTGGTGATGGTCCTGAAGGGGACGTGGTTCTGGGTCACCGTGAACAGCCCCTTCTTGACGTATATCTCTGGCATGGCCTCCCCAGACTTGGCGATGACCGAGTACTCGATGGTGTTCACGTAGAAGGGGATCAAGACGAGGATCGGAAGCAGCCAGACCATGTTCAACACTAGGCCCCACCACATGACCGGCCCTAGCCACTTGTCATACAACGCGGCCAGGTCCGGGATCTCTCCAGGGTCGACGCTGTGGATGAAGGTCGCGCCGAAGTAGAATACGAGAACCATCATACACCACGCGAGAACCGCTACGTTGATGGACTTGACCCACAGTTTGTGGGCGAAGGCCCGTGAGGGCCTGAAAACCTTCCCACTTCGAATGTTCTCCATGGGGGGCCTGATAACCTTAACCTCTACATCACCCATATTTCTCACTCCCTGTTCCTCTGGTAGCGAGGCGACTCCTTCGCCGCCAGCTTGTTGAATATGGCTATAGACTTGTCGGTCATGGGGAGCCCCTGCTCGTCTGGCCGCAGCTCTATATCATACTCGCCCAGGATGGCGTCCAGCGCCTCCTGGCACTCTGTCTCCTTGGGGCACCTGGGGCAGGGTTCACCTCCATAAGACTCATGCTTGTACCAGACTATTATCCCCATCTCCTCCGTGTACACGATGTACACCTGCGCGTTGGCCTGATAGTCGAACCCGATGAGCAGCCCCTTGTAGTCTAGGAGGCTCTCGACGTCGAGGCGGTGGCTCACGGCGTGGTTCTGTAGGGCGTCGCTGATCTTCCTGCGGGCTCTGTTCAGGACCCTAGAGACGTAGGCAGGTGTCCAGCCCTCCTCGCTCTCGTCGGCGATGACGCTCGTTGGCTTTCCTTTCTGGAACTCCAGCCAGACCTTGGCCTCGTGCGCCGACAGCAAGCCCATGTCACTTTCTCTCCCAGCCGCTCTTGACTCGGCGGCCTTTGTTTATTTGCTGGAACATTGTAAAGACGTACCCGTAAAAAGACTTCCCCGGAGCCAGACATCGCCCAGACACGCGGAAAAGAACCCCTTCATTAATTGGCAGCGAAATTTCCAACCGGTTTTTTGACCCAGAGGGGCTTACGCCCTCTCTGGGTCGGCGTCCAGCGCCTTTGGGGGAGGAGAAATCCGTGGCAGGCAAGTCTATCATTCTGATCTCAGCGCCTCCACGGGGTGAAGCCTGGACGCCCTCCACGCCGGGTATAGCCCTGAAAGCGAGGTCGTGACCATCGCGAACACGACTACACCCAGGCCAAGGGTTATGGAGCTTGACACGGGCATGTCTATTGCCTTGCCTATCACGTTCCCAAGGGCGAAGCCTATGGCGGCCCCTATGGTTCCTCCTATGAGGCCCGTGACTATGGCCTCGGACAGGAACATGAGGAGGACGTCGCTGCTCCTGCTGCCGATGGCCTTGAGTATGCCTATCTCCCTGGTGCGCTCCATGACGCTTATGGTCATGGTGTTGACTATGCCGACGCCGGCCACGACGAGGCTTATCGCGGCCACCCCGCCCAGCACGGCCTCGACCGCGCCGAGGATGGTGCCTATCATCTCCTGCATGGACTCCGCTGTCATTATGGTGACGTCGTCCCCAAGCCGCTCCTCGAGGTCCATGACCACCTGGGGCATGTCGTCCGGGTCGCCGACCCTGCATGTTACGTACTGGAACTCGCCGCCCACCTCGAAGAGCTGTTGACATATCCTGAGGGGCATGAAGAGGCTCTGGTCCTCGTCGCTGCTCATGCCGCCCATGCCCCCCATCTTCTCCATTATCCCCACTACGCGGAAGGACATCTCCTTCTCCTCTCCCCCCACCAGCACCTTGGCGGTCAGCCTGTCCCCCACCTCGTACCCGGGTACCTCTCTGTCCTTCGGATTGGCGATGTCGTACCCGAGGAGGACCACGGCGTTGTCACTCCTCGTGAGGCACCTGCCCTCCTCGACGTCCCAGCCAGACATTATCTCGAAGTACACGGGCTCGATGCCGTAGACGAAGGCGTAACGCGTCTCCCCCTGCTGGGTCACGCTGCACATCTTGCCGCCCATCAGAGGGCTCACCGTCTCTATGTTCGCCACCCTCTCGATGGTCTGGATGTCCCTCCAGGTGAAGCTCTGACTCGCGATGAACCCGGCGCCCATCTCCAGGCTCCCCGGCATGATCATTATGTTGTTAGGCCCAAAAATCTCCAGCTGCTCACCTATCAGGTCGTTGAGGCCCTGGGTTAGGCTGATGAGCCCCGTCACCGCCATGCAGCCTATGAGTATGCCTAACAGGTTCAGGGCGAACCGGAACTTCCGCTCACGGAGCCCCTGGCTTGAGAGTAAAAAAATGTCGGACACTTTCATGAAGTCTCGGCCTCCTATCCTAATAGTCTGCTAAGCCACCCGAATATTCCGCCTCTCTTCTGCTCTGTTTCTGTCGAAGGGTTGGCGCCCTCCCCGACGGTGACCGTGTTCTCCAGTGCCTCCTCGTGGACCTTGTTGAGGTGATCCCTGTACTGCACCATGAGGGTCATGTCGTGGACGCCTGGCTCGGCGTCGTCCGCCACACGGTAGTCTATGTCGAAGGGTATCGGGCTGTCCGGGTCCACGGCGCCTATGTACTCGGTGCTGCCGGCCACCCGGCTGAAGACATCATCTTCCACCAACCTGACGCTGACGAACTGGACGCTGCCAGTCCCCACCAGCAGGAGGTCGGCCTCCATCTCACGCTGCTCCCCCGCGTAGACAACCGTGTTGGTCTCGTCGAGGAGCTCGAAGTCTATGAAGGCGTCAACCATGATGGTGACGGTCTCCGTCAGAGACCCCGCCACTCCCTTCGAGTCGGTGTATGTCAGAGTGACCGTCACGGGGTACTGGCCAGCCGAGATTGAGCCGCCCGCGAGAAGCCTGTAGGACACTGTGTCTGTTTCATCTGGCTCCAAGTCGCCCAGCGCGGTGGTCGTCGGACTCAGCGGCGATATACCTGAAGACGCGGCGAAGCTAAGGGTGGACATCATCTCGTACGCGCTCGCCCCGCTGCAGTCCACCCGGATCTGCACGTCGAAGACGTCGCCGGGGCGAACCGACTGCTGCAGAACCTCCATGCTCGACACGGTGACCACCGTGTTCCTCGCTAAGGCGGCTTCATCCAGGTTAAGGGGAAGGGAGAAGACCTGGTGGTAACGGTTTCCATCTCCGTCCCGGTAGGTGGAGGTGGCCGTCATGGTGTACACGCCCAGAGGCGTCCCCTCCAGCACTGATAGTGTGGGGGTCAGCGTCACCGACTCGCTGGAGTTCAGCGAATCCACGCTGTAGCTCACGCCCTCCAGTATCGACATGTAGCCGCTTGTGGGGGTGAACGAGAACTCCAAGCCGTATAGGGGCTGACCCCAGTTGTTGACGAAGCTGTACCGTACCTGGGACTCGGCTCCCGACTTGAGCCTTATGTCGCTCTGCTCGCTCGTGTACTTCACCTTGGGGACGTACCCCTCGCTCACCATCAGCGCCACTGGCACCGTGATGGTGGTGTCCTGGGCGGCGCCGAACCTGCGGTAGACAAGCGTCAGGGTGAGGGTGTACGAGCCGAGGGATAGGCTGGGGTCAACGTACAGAACCGGCTCATAATACTTTGATTTCCCCTTCTCGATCTCGCTGAAGACCATGTGGCTGCCGCTTAGAATCGAGAGACCCGAAGCGGTGGAGGTGAGGAAGGCCTCGACGTCGAACACCTTGTAGTCTCCTGTGTTCTTCAGTATGATCTTGAAGCTGTCCTCTTGGCCGGCGGTCAGGTAGATATCGTCCGTCGAGACCTGGATTATCGCCGAGTCAGCCGCCCACACCGGGAAAAGCTGGCTCAGTGTCACGGCGACCATGAGCAGCGGGATGATGTACCTTCGATTCACCATAAGTCACCCACCCTCTTGTCGCCTACTATGACACCGTCTCGAAGCTGGACGATACGGTCTGTGTTCTGCCCCACCGTGGGGTCGTGTGTGATGAGGATGAAGGTCTTTCCCTCCTCCTTGTTCAGCGTCCTTAGTAGATGCATGATCTCTTCACCTGTCTTGGAGTCAAGGTTCCCGGTTAGCTCGTCCGCGAGGATGAGCCTCGGGTCGTTCGAAAGCGAACGGGCTATCGCGACTCGCTGCTGCTCTCCCCCGCTGAGCTGGCTCGGCTTGTGGTCGGCCCTGTCGCCAAGCCCCACCATTTCAAGTAGTTCATGGGCGCGCTGCCTCCGTTTACGGCGGGCCACCCCTTCTATCACCATGGGTAGCTCTACGTTGCCGAGGGCGTCCATCCTGGGGATGAGGTTGAAGAACTGGAAGATGAACCCGATCTCCCTGTTTCTCAGGGAGGCGACCTGCCTCTCGCTTAGCTTCGAGAGGTCCACGCCGTTTATGTAGACCTTGCCCGAGGTGGGCGGGTCCAGCGCCCCTATCATGTTTAGGAGGGTGCTCTTGCCGCTGCCGCTGGGGCCCATGATGGCTGTGAACTCGCCCGGCTCCACGGTGAGGTCTAATCCCTTGAGTACCTCCAGCGGTCTCCCGCCTTGCATGTAGGTCTTTCTCAGGTCCATCGTCTGTATCACTGAGGCGTCGTTCACGCCGTGGATGGTTTCCTGGGCTGTTTCTTGACTCATTGTTTTTCCTCGTTGAGTGTTCCGCTTCACGCGGACTCTTCTTGACCAATTCTTGGTAAAGATTTACTTATAAATGATCCGATTTTTTACCTATTATAGGTAAATAATTACCATGGGGTTCCAGCATCGGTGTTGGAGCCTCAACAAAGGTTTTGTTAACCAACCTTATATTGACCAGACAAATCTCTATGAGCGATAACCTTGAAGCGCGTCACCGTAGAAGCGGAGAGATGCGCCGGCTGCCGCCAATGTGAGATGGTCTGCAGCTTCCACCACACCAAGACGTTCAGCCCCGAGTCCTCGAGGGTGACGGTGATAAAGGACGACCGCCTCGGGCTAGACTACCCCCTGATGTGCCGCCAGTGCAGCGACTGCCCGCCCATGGATGCCTGCCCGGCCCAGGCCATAACCAGAGAAGAAGGAATCATCATGGTGGACTGGCAAGCATGCATAGGCTGCGGCGTATGCGTAGAGGAGTGCCGCTACGGCGCCGTGAAGCTACACGACGACAAGGCATTGGTATGTGATCTATGCGGCGGCGAGCCCCAGTGCGTGGCAAGGTGCCCCACCGGGGCGCTGAGTTACACCGAATCACCCGAGTTCACCGAGACGCCGTGGGAAGCCTTCGACCGGCTGAAAGAGGAGTGGGGGATGCATGGCTAGAATCTACGGCTACGCGGGGAGCCTCCTCAGGATCGATCTTACCAACCAAGCCTACGAGACTGAGAGGATCACAGAGGCCGAGATGAGAGGCTACCTCGGGGGAAGAGGTTTCAACGCAAAGAGGCTCTACGACGAGGTGGACGCCGGCGTAGACCCGTTGAGCCCCGGGAACAAGCTCATCTTCGGCACAGGGCCCCTCGTGGGGACCATGTTCCCCACGGCCAGCAGGTTCAACGTCTCGGCCAAGAGCCCCCACACGGGGATACTGGGAGACAGCAACGCGGGGGGCCACTTCGCGCCGGAGATGAAGTTCGCCGGCTACGACCAGATAATACTGGAGGGCCTGAGCGCCTCGCCGATCTACGTGTACGTAGAGGACAACCACGTGGATTTCAGGGACGCCTCATCAATCAAGGGAAGCACGGTCTTCGAAGCCGACGGATTCATCAAAGGAGAGCTAGGGGACAGGCGGGTCCAGACGGTCATATGTGGGCCGGCGGCGGAGAAAGGCGTGAAGTATGGCGGGCTCTTCGCCAACCAGGTGAGGGTCGCCTCCCGTACAGGCATGGGGACCGTGATGGCCTCTAAGAACGTCAAGGCGTTGGCCCTCAGAGGCACCGGACTTGTTGAGGTGGCGGAGCCCGACGGGTTCGAGAGGATGACGCTGAAGCTGGAGAAAGAGATCAGGGCGCACGAGCAGTACCCCGGCAGGATGCGCATGGGCACCACAAGGATACTCATGATGGCAAACGAAGCCGGTTTCCTCCCCACCAGGAACTACACGTCCGGGGTGTACGAGGACGCCCACATGGTGAGCGGAGAGAGGCTGGCCGAGGAGTACAACGTCAAGAACCGGGGATGCTTCGCGTGCACCA
>CAZEMD010000121.1:0-6370 GCA_964513225.1 uncultured Candidatus Bathyarchaeia archaeon
CGTCGTGCTCCTGCGCGACCTGGGGGAGGTTCTTTATGAGGATTATCTGGTGGTCGCTGTTATAGGCTCGGGCGATGAGTATGTTGCCGAGTATCTCCTGGGCGTCGTAGCCCCGGGCCTCGGCTATCTGCACCACGCGCTCCGGGAGGAAGGTTCCCTCGGTGTCGATGACGCATACGCGTCCCCCGAGGCCGCCCTCCTCCACGGGGCGCTGTGCCAACACAGAAAGAGTGTAGCATATCTGGGTCTTGCCTGAGCCGAACTCTCCGATCAGCTCCGTGATGACGCCGGTCTCGACGCCGCCGCCCAGTATGCGGTTGAGGACATTGGAGCCCGTCCTGCATCGGAGCTTGTGCTTGCGCATCTCCAGCATGTCGGAGGCTGAGACAAACCCCGGGTCCACCTTGAGCCGCGCGAGGGCGTTCACCTTTACGGCGGTGTCGATGCCCATGCCGGCCATATCCGCGATCTCGCGTGGGGGAGTCACCGCGATGGATTCGAGGGTGACTAGGCCGGCCTTGTGCAGCTTCTTGACGGTGGTGCTGGCTACTCCTTCCAGGACCCCTGCTTCAATGACCTCTCCCATTTCACTCGGGTCTCACACCCGTTGCTCGGCTTATAATGTGAACGCATGGCGTTGTACGGGGGGGAGGCGGGTGAAGGTGGCGAGGCGCTGGAAAACGATATAGATGTATGAATCGATCCCTTGTTGATCACGATGACCGACTTTGATTCGCTCAAGAAGATCGTGAAGGACACGGTCGACGAGGAGAGGCCTCTGCTGGAAGATATAGCTAGGTACCTCTACGAGAACCCTGAGCTGGGGAGCGAGGAGTTCAAGGCCTTCGAGAGGCTCACAGGAGTACTTGAGGACCACGGATTCACGGTGGAGAAGGGGCTCTACGGTATGCCCACCGCATTCAAGGCCTCCTATAAGGGCGGCACTGAGGGGCCCAGGGTCGCGGTGCTAGCTGAGTACGACGCGCTGCCCGGGGTGGGGCACGGGTGCGGCCACAACCTCATCGCCGCCTCGGCGGTGGGCGCGGGCATCGCCGCGAGCAGGGCCGTCTCGGGGCTGGCCGGGGAGGTGCTCGTGGTGGGCACCCCAGCCGAGGAGGGCCACGGCCCCAGCGCAGGCAGCAAGGTGGTCATGGCCGACCACGGGTTCTTCGACGACGTAGCCGGCGTCATAATGCTTCACCCGGGCAGCAGGTGGGGCGTCGGGGGCCAGTCCCGGGGCATACACCAGATACAGATGGTTTTCAAGGGCCAGACGAGCCACGCCGCCGCGAGCCCCGATAAGGGCAGGAACGCGTTGAACGCCGCTACGCTCTGCTACGTGGCGACCCACATGCTGAGGCAGGAGGCCAGGAGAGACGCCAACCTGGTGATCCACGGCATAATCCCGGAGGGTGGCCTGGCCAGCAACATAATCCCCGACAGGGCGGTGTGCAGCTTCGGCGTACGCAGCAGCGACGAGAAGTACCTCTATGAGATGGTGGACAAGGTGGTCAGGTGCGCGGAGGGCGCCGCCCACGCCATGGGCGTCGAGGTGGAGATCACCAAGAAAAAGCTGTACAGCAGCAAGAAGACCAACGCCCCCATGGTCAGGACGCTTTGGGGCAACTACAGTGAGCTGGGGGCACCTGTTGGTGACTGGAAGGAGTCCATAGCCGCCATGCCCCGGGCTTCCACAGATTTCGGTGACGTCTCCCAGGTGACGCCGGTGGCGGGCAGCAGCATCGCGTCGGCCCCGGAGGGTACGCCGGGGCACAGCGTCCAGCTGGCCGACGCCACCATGACGAAGCAGGGGCTGGACGCCATGGTTCTCGGCGCGAAGGCGCTGGGCATGACCCTCGTGGAGCTGCTGGCAAGGCCGGAGATTCTGAGGGAAGCCAAGGAGTACTTCGACAGCCACTAGCCCCCATTTTTCCCGATTTCATCGGCAGCATACTTAGCCGTTTTGACCATGTTAGAGGAGGCGCTCGATCTCGACGGCGTCCAAGAGCTCCCCGTCCCAGTCCACGACCTTCCTGTGGTAGCCGCAGACGTGGAAGCCCATCCTCTCGTAGAAGGCTATGCTGCCCCGGTTGTGAGCCATAACGAGGGCGCCTAGGTGGGTGAACCCCTGGTCTCGGCACCAAGGGAGGATGCCCTCCGTCCACAGCGCCCTGCCGATGCCTCTACCACGATAGATGGGCATGACCCATGTGCCGCACTCGCCGCAGTGCTGCATCCGGTCGCTGTACCCCCACCGCGGGGATACGCCTGCGAACCCCGCGAACTCTCCGCCTACGTAGGCTACATAGACCGCCTCACGGTCGGGCATGTCCCTGAGGTACGCCTCCTCCTGCCCTGGGGTGTACGCGTTGAGGGTCGTCCGCCTCTCGTCTCTGCAGACGCCTATGAGGGCGCTGATCCTCTCCGCGTCACTCTCAGGATCGGCGTGCTCCACCACAGTCTCCATGGCTAGACGTTGTCGTCACGGCTATTTTTCATTTAATCACGTGAGTTAAATCCCGGCGCCGCAAAGTCGTACTGGAAAAGATGAAGGTCCTGCTGGTTGAGCCACCGAGGGACGTGTGGTTCATCATGGGTGAGTACCTGCCGCCGCCCTACGGCATCATCCAGCTGGGCGCCTACCTTGAGCGCGAGCTACCCAGTGTAGAGGTGACGGTCCTCGACTGCAACGCCAAGCAGGTGGGGTGGGAGGAGCTCGGCAGGCGCATAGAGTCGGCGGAGCCCGACGTCGTCGCCTCAAGCAGCCTCGCCACCTGCAACACCTACGAGACGGCGAGGACCCTCCAGTTGGTGAAGAGTGTGGCGCCCGACGCGTTCACCGTCACGGGCGGCATCCACTTCTCGTCGCTCTCAAGGGAGTCCATGGAGGCGTTCCCCGAGATAGACGCCGTGGTGAGGGGTGAAGGCGAGGTCACGTTCACCGAGCTCGTGAGGTCGAGGATCATGGGTGCTCCTCTGTCAGGCGTCGCGGGGCTCACCTACAGGGACGGCGGCGGCATCCACGTGAACCCGGACAGGCCGCAAATCGAGGACTTGAACACCCTGCCGTTCCCCGGCTACCATCTGGTGCGGGACACGATGGATAGGTACCACTTCGCCGCCATGGCGGGCAGGGACGCGCCCTACGCGCTGGTGGAGGGCGGCAGGGGCTGCCCCCACAGGTGCACCTTCTGCAGCCAGTGGAGGCACTGGTGCGGCACGTGGAGGCTCAAGACCCCGGCGAGGGTGGCGGACGAGATGGAGTACATCTACAACGAGTTCGGCGCCAGGTTTATCTGGCTCACCGACGACAACTTCGGCGCAGGCGGCAGGGGGAGGCAGTTAGCCGACGAGCTCCTAGAGAGGGACGTGGGCGAAGACCTCATGTGGTTCATACAGATGAGGTGCGACGACGTCATCGACGTCGGGGACTCGCTGCCAAGGATGAGGGAGTCTGGGCTCCAGTGGGTGATGATGGGGGTTGAGAGCCCCAGCCCGGGGACGCTGGAGCGGTACAGGAAGGGCATCGAGCCCAGCATGGCTTTCGAGGCGGTGAGGCTGCTGAAGGCCAACGACATATTCACGCACGCCATGTTCATCATCGGCGCCAGGGAGGACACCCACGAGTCCATAGAGGGGCTGAGGTGCTTCGTCGCTGAGCTCGACCCGGACTTCGTGATCTACACGGCGTTGACGCCTTTCCCGGGCACCGAAGTCTACGACGACGCGAAGGCCTGTGGCTGGGTTGAGGACGACAATCTGTTCCACTACGACATGGCCCACGCCGTCATGGGCACCGAATCCCTGACGCGGGGGGAGGTGCAGGAGGAGCTGTACAGGTGCTACAGGAGCTTCTACGGGTCTTGGCCGAGGAAGATCAGGGGGATACTGTCGGGCAACGAGTTGAAGAGGCGGATATACTGGCACATGGCGGGGCAGGGAATCCTGTCGCAGCTGAAGGCCCTGATATGAACAACCCCTCCATCATGAACCTTCGTTAAAACACTTTTTTTACAATAACTTCAGAATAATCATAAATATCCAGTCACCCAAATGAAAAAAGAGATCCGGTGTCTGCCATGATAGAAGCCTCCATCGACGATACGATAAGCCTGCTCTCCGAGCTCATCCAGAACAAATGTGTAAACCCGCCGGGTAACGAAATGAAGTCGATAGAAACCGTCTGGAGAGTACTAAACGAGCACGGCGTCGAGAGCCAGGTGTTTGAATCGGCCCCAAACCGGGGAAACCTCGTCGCTAGGATCACTGGGACGGGCTCCGGCCCCAGGCTGATGTTCGGCCCCTCCCACGTCGACGTGGTTCCCGTCGAGAACCCAGATGCCTGGCTTGAGGACCCGTTTTCAGGCGTCGTCAAGGAGGGGTTCATGTGGGGCCGCGGAGCCCTGGACATGCTGTTCATCGTCGCCGCCCAGGTGCAGGCCTTCATCGGACTCCACGAGGATGGGTTCCAGCCGAGGGGGGACCTGATCCTGCTTATAGTCTCGGACGAGGAGGCCGGCGGGGCATACGGCGCGGGGTGGATGGTGAAGAACCACCCCAAGCTAGTCGCGACCGACTACGCAATCACCGAGGCGGGCGGCATCTCCATCGCCCCCGGCAAGGTGCTGTTCATGAACGGGGAGAAGGGCGTCGCCAGGAAACGCGTGTCCTTCAGGGGGAAGGCGGGCCACGGCTCGATGCCCAGCAGCGAAAACGCGGTTGTGAAGCTGAGCGAGGCCGTCACCCGTCTTTCGAGGTACGAGGCCCCCGCCACCACGGAGTACCTGAGCCAATTGGCTGACGGCCTGGGGATGGGTTTCATCCAGCGCCTCATGTTGACCAATCCGCTGCTTCTCCCGTTCACACTGAGCAGGCTGAGGAGCAGGTCGCCCATGATGGCGATGCTCATACACGGGCTGAGCAGGATGACGGTGTCGCCGAACATCGTGCGCGGCGGAGTGAAGGTGAACGTGATACCCGAGAACGCCTACGTCGACCTGGACATCAGGACCCTCCCGGGCCAAGACGAGGAGTACGTTATGTCCCAGCTTAGGCAGGCTCTCGGCCCCCTCGCGGATGAAGCCGTGATAGAGGACCCGGAAGGAGCCGAGCGGGGGTTCATGTCGCAGGGCAGCGCCAGCCCCGCACGGTCGGAGTTCGTCGACGCCATGGAGACGGCCGTCAGGAAGGAGATACCGGGCAGCTCCCTGGTCTCGATGATCATGCCCGGGGCGTCCGACAGCAGGTTCATGCGTGAGCAGGGCGCGGAGGCCTACGGTTTCTCGCTGTTCGACCTCGAGACGCCTCCCAACCAGCTCACCGACCTGGCTCACGGAGCAAACGAGAGGATAAGCGTGAAGACGCTTGAGCTAACCCAGAGGGTCTACAGCGGCCTCGCTAAGGACTTTCTGGGATAAAATGCGTAGACGATTTCCTTTGCTTTCATAATTCAGCATCACCGTGGATCGGCATCAGGTTAATAATGTGATAAATATCGAGAACCTAGTTACGTTGTGGTAGAGAAAAGAGTCACTTTTTCTATTTTAGGCGTCCTTCTTCATGAACTCCAAGCCGCGGTACTGCTTGACCGCCTCGAAAAGGAAGGCGCCCGCGCTGAAGAGCGCGATGAACATCACCGTGAGGTCCCTGAAGTCTCCCCTCCACGGCCAGTAGCTGACGTAGCTCACCATGAGCCCCACGAGGAGCGCCGCGTATACCGTGAGCCGCGGTATGAGCATGCCTCGGAGCATGAGGAAGCTGCGCAGCGCCTCGATGCTCTCCTGGTCGTTGATCCTGTACTTGCCGTCGAAGTCCGTCTCGATTAGGCTGAGGTCTAGGAGCTTGTTTATGTGGTACTGGGCGAGGCTGGGGCTGCTCAGGTCGAGCTGCCGCCATATCTCCCTCACCCCTATGCCTCCCTCCGCGGTGAGGATGCAGAGGTATACGTCCAGCGTCTTACCGTAGATGCGTTTCCCCTGCGCCATCACTGGTCACCCAGCTCTATGGTCTTCACCTCTTCGAGGGTGCCGAGGTCATTTATCTTTATCCTGCCCTGGCTCATGGTGTACAGGTTGTCCTCTATGTAGAGGCTGCGCTCCACCTCGTACTCCGACTCGAACCAGAACCCGCTCTTCAGGAGGCTGTCGTCGTCGATGTGGGTCACCCTGCCGCGGAGCTCTATGCCTTCTAGGCTTATGTCGAATACGTATGCGCCCTGATAGACGAAGTCGCCGTAGAAGTTGGGGGGGACGTCTCCGGCGAAGTCGTCTTCGTCTATCTGGGCCTCCAGTATGGGTATGACCAGCAGGTTCCTGGCCCTGCTGAAGAGGAAGGCGTGGTGGTTGTACAGCGCGGGGCTGTCGCTGCCCCT
>CAZEMD010000122.1:0-6364 GCA_964513225.1 uncultured Candidatus Bathyarchaeia archaeon
TACCCCCACCCCCTGAGCCAGTGGTAGGACTGCAACGCGTTGGCGACTAGGCTGTAGTTTGTGAGCATAACGCCTTTAGGCTGCCCCGTGGTGCCGCTCGTATACATAACGACGGCCACATCCTCCCGCGGCTCAGACTCGGGACACTCCTCGATTGGAGGCCCCCCCGTCAGGTCCTCGAACCTCAACGAGCCGTCTGGGGGCCTGTGTACTTGCTTGAGCCTGCCGAGGAGCCTCAGGTGTGTGGGCGCGTAGCCGGCCGCCTCCGCCACTATGACCGTCTCCGGGGTTTCCTCGGGCAGCCTGTCGAGCAGCCGGTCTAGGACGACTAGGACGCCGCACCCCGTCTCCTCCATCTCCCGCCCTATCTCTGGGGCCGGCATCAGGGGGTTCAGCGCGACGAGGGTCCCCCCAAGCACGTTGACTGCGTTATAGGCGACTATGAACTGGGGGCAGTTGGGCAGGAGCACGGCGACGCGGTCCCCCCTCTTCACGCCGAGCCCCTGTAGGTTTGCCGCGAAGCCGAGCGTCTGCCGCCACAGCGCCTCGTAGCTGTGCCTCGCGCCGAGGTATATGACGGCGTCCCTGTCCGGGAACTTGCGGGCGGTGTTCCTCCAGAACTCGTACACCGGCATCTCGGGGTACTTTATGCTTATGGGCACGCCGCGGGGATAGCCGTCCTTCGCCGTCATCCACCATGGGGGAGCGGCGCACCGTATAAAAACCGTGCCACCAACTGTTTTATCCATCGAGCCGCCCCTTAGAGATGATCGCATTGAAGCCCACCGGAGTCTATGTGCCCACCGTAACCCCCTTCGACAAACACGGAGAGATCAAGTTCGACGCGCTTGAAGCGCTCATCGAGCACTGGCTCGGCGGCGGCGTAAGCGGGTTGATCGCCAACGCCAGCACCGGGGAGGCCCCCTACCTGAGCAGGGACGAGAAGAAACGTATCATCGAGTTCATGGTGGACAAGGTTGACGGCCGCGCCCAGGTGTACGCGGGCACCGGGGCCATGAGCACCCGGGAGACCATCACCCTCACCATGGACGCCAAGGCGGCTGGAGCCGAGGCCGCCCTCGTCACGACTCCCTTCTTCTTCAAGCCCACCGGGGACGAGATAGCAGAGCACTATATAGCCCTGATGGACGCGGTCGACCTGCCCGTGATACTGTACAACGTGCCAAAGTTCACCGGGTACAGCGTGGACCCCAGGACCGTGGCGAGGATAGCCGAGGAGAGCAACTGCCTCGTCGCCATGAAGGACAGCGGCGGAAACCCGGGCACCATGGCCGAGGTCATCAGGCTGTGCGGGGACAGGATAAACGCCCTCTCTGGCTCAGCGGACATGATCCTGCCGGCCCTCATGCTCGGCGGCAAAGGCGCCATAGTGGCCGTCGCCAACGTGATCCCGGCGCAGTGCGTCGGCATAGTGGAAGCCTACAGGAGAAACGACCTTGCCGCCGCCGGTGAGGGGCAGCACACCGCCAGCTACGTGAACAAGGTCCTAGTACGGGAGAACCCCCAGATAGCCGCGATAAAGACGGCCCTGAACCAGATGGGTTACGGCGCCGGTGAGCCCCGCAGGCCGTTGAAGCCGCTGGACGAGGCGGCCGCCGAGAAGGTCAGGGCCGCCATGAGGGATGTTTAGCCGATCCTCTTCAACATGGAGGTCTTCCCGGCGTAGAACAGCCTACCCGTCTCATTGAACCCCATCTCGATCCAGAAACCCACGGCATCGGCCTCCGAGTCTATCTGTATCCACTCCGCGCCGACGTTCTCCGCGAACCTCTCGGCCTTAAGGTATAGCGCCCTGCCGTGGCCGCGGCCCCTGCGGCCGGGCTTCACCTCCATGTTCTCTATGTAAAGCGTGTCCGGGTGTATGGCCCGTGAGTCGTGGAGGAGAGTCGCCTGGAGGTAGCCGTGCTTGTCCCCGAGCACCCAGATCGAGCCCTTCCCGTAGCTCTCCCCGGGCCCCTTGACCACGATGAGGCCCTCGGGGGTGTAGCTTCTGCGGCGCCTGGCCTCCCCACGTTTTTGCATCCGGCTGCCTCCACTCTCAGTAAGCCGAGCCACTGTATATATGTGGGGCGGCCGGCTACCTGATGACCTGGCTGTGGAGCGCGGTCACCACGGTGTCTCTGGTCAGCTCGACCTCGACGCAGCCGTTCATGCCTGTGGCCCTCGTCACGCCCTCACCCGCCCTGCTTACCGTCCACTCCCTGAACACCCAGCCATGGCTCCCAGACGACGCGCACAGACAGGCCGTCGAGCCCTCGTCAACCAGGTAGACGCCCGGCTCGGGCGTGGTAGCCAGCCCTGGCATGTTGTATGGCTGGACCGTGACGGTGAGCTTCACCTTTCCCGCCGGCGCCGTGAGCCAGGTGGTGGGCCCCGGGTCTACGCCCACCACCCTCTCAAGCGTGACGGTCGTCGAGTTCCCATGTCTGCCGGCGACGGTCATCTGCTGGAGGGTCACGTTCACTCCGGGTGCCTCGGGAGGTCCCTGTTCCCCTGGGGCGCCCTTGAAGGTTATGGGTCGGGATATCCTGAATACCGTGTTGTTGTGCCGGTCCCTCATCGCCGCGTAGAGCTGTACACGGCCGGCTGAGGCGTTGAGGGTGTACCTCTTGTGGACGGTGAGACCCGTTTCGAGGCCGCTTGAGACGATCCAGCTATACGTCTCTACGGTCTCGCCGTCCACCATCATGCCGTAGCTGAGTTCCACCGCGCCGCCTGGGCTTGTGTAGTTCATGGAGGCGGAAACCGTCGGGGGCGTGCCGGGCTCGGCTTTGACGTCCGTGAAGCGGATGCCCTGCGGCGAGCCGCCGGCGGGTCCACATGTCAGGGCGATGGTTGGTGAGGTGTACCGCGTCCACTGGTTTTCGGTGTTCCGGGCGTAGCTTTCCAGCTGTAGCAGGTGGGCGCCCTCCCTGAGTGTGATGGTCCTGTTGACGCCGAGGATGGTTGGGGCTGTGACTGCGGGGCTCGCCCAGGGCACGTCGGGGAGGTCGCTCCAGCACGCGGCCTCCACGATGAAGCCGTCGACCATCAGGTCGAGGCTGCAGTACTCCATCTCCGGGGCCTGGCTTTCTAGGTACACCTCGGCGCATACCTGTACGTGGGGGCCCGACTGGGTGACGTTGAGCGAGTGTAGCTGGGCCTGTATCTCGGGCTCCGTGCCCTGGTTCAGCGTGGGTAACAGGATGGATAACAGGAGAAATGGCAGGATGTAGCCAGGCCTCATCTACATCGGTTACAGTTTAAGCCTTGAAGGGGGGATTAAGCCGCTGTACCCGGGACGAGCCGCCGGCGAGGACACGCCCTATACTTGATATTTATATGACATGACCTAGTCTACAACATTACCGGGTGATCGTAGTGGTGCTGGATAAGCTGGGAAGCAACCTATACAACGCCATACAGAAGATAATGAAGGCGCCGGTCGTGGACGAGGCCCTGGTGAAGGAGCTCGTCAGGGACTTCCAGAGGGCGCTCCTCCAGGCAGACGTCAACGTTAGCCTGGTGATGGAGCTCAGCCAGAACATACAGAAACGCACCCTCGAAGAGAAGCTGCCCCCGGGCATAAGCCGCCGCGAGCACCTCATCAAGGTCATATACAACGAGCTCACAAGGTTCGTGGGCGAGAAGCCCCAGGAGCTCAAGATCCAGCCCGGCAAGCTGAACGTCCTCATGATGGTGGGCATCCAGGGCAGCGGTAAGACCACCCACAGCGCCAAGCTGGCCCGCTACTACCAGAAGCGCGGCCTCAAAACCGGCATAATATGCGCCGACACCTTCAGGCCGGGGGCCTACAGCCAGCTCAAACAGCTAGCCGACAGCATCAACGTGCCCTTCTACGGCGAGGAAGACGCCAAAGACCCGGTGGCCCTCGCCAGGCGCGGCGTCGAGCACTTCAGGGACAGGGAGGTGGTGGTCCTGGACACCTCGGGCCGCCACAAGGAGGAGACGGGGCTCATACGGGAGATGCAGGAGATAGCCGCCGCCGTCAAGCCCCAGGAGATCATACTGGTGCTGGACGGCACCATAGGCCAGCAGGCCGCCGCCCAGGCCGCGGCGTTCAAGGAGGCCACCGACGTGGGCAGCATAATAGTCTCCAAGCTGGACGGCACCGCCCGGGGCGGGGGCGCCCTCAGCGGGGTGGCCGCCACCGGAGCCCCCATCAAGTTCATAGGCACAGGCGAGAAGGTGGAGGACCTTGAGGCGTTCGACCCGGGCAGGTTCATCGGCCGCCTCCTGGGCATGGGGGACATAGAGGGACTCGTCGCCAAGGTCAAGGAGGCTGAGATACCTGTCTCGGACAAGGACGTCGCGGCGATGCTCAGCGGAAAGTTCAGCCTCCAGGACATGTACAACCAGTTCGAGGCCATGAGCAACATGGGACCCCTCCAGAAGGTGCTGGGCATGATACCGGGCTTCAGCTACCAGCTGCCCACCGACGAGATGGAGGACGCCGAGGATAGGCTCGCTAAATACAAGGTCATCATCCAGAGCATGACGGTCGAGGAGAAGGAGGACCCCAAGATCCTCAACAGGAGCCGCATCAGGCGGATAGCCCGGGGCAGCGGCACCGACGAGCGGGAAGTAAGAGAACTTATAAAACAGTATAACACTATGAGGAAAATGCTCAGACAGATGAAGGGCAGCCGAAGGATGCGGCGCCAGATGCCCTTCAAGCTGGGTTGAGGAGACGATAACAATGGGAAAAAGCAGTGGAACACGGAGAAAGAGCAGGAGCGCACTCACAAAGAAGATCAGAGAGAAGGGGAGGCTCCCCTTGAGCAGGCTGCTGACAAAATACGAGGAAGGCGAGAAGGTAGTCATAAACATAGACCCCGCCATCCACAAAGCCATGCCGCATAAGCGTTACCAGGGCAAGGTAGCCACCATCGTGGGGCAGAGGGGGCGCGCGTACATACTGGAGGTCCCGCAGAGGAAGACCGTGAAGACCATCATCACGACCCCTGAGCACATGCGTAAACACCAGGAGGCATAGGGATGTCCGTCACCGAGAGGAAGGAAGTCACGGTAGCCGAGGCCCGTAAGCTGCTCATGGACAAGGCCGAGGAGCTTGACCCCCTTCAGAGGCGGGTGCTGGAGTACACCATCAGGTTCAGCAAGCTGGACAGCGAGACGGCGAAGCAGCTCACGGAGGAGCTCGTGAAGGAAGCCGAGATAGACCGGAGCCTGGCGGTTCAGATAGTCAACTGTATGCCGGGTAGCGTGCCCGAGCTGCGCACCTTCCTCGGCAGGCAGAGGATCATCGCCGAGGACACCATGGAAAAGATTTTAGGGATAATTGAAAAATACCGGGTAGAGGAATAACTACCCGGAGACCACCCTGCAGGAGGCACATGGCTTGTATAGAGAGCAGAAGAAGTACGAGGAGTACGCCTACGTCTTAGATTATCTTCCACACGGCCGGCCAGGGGCGCCTCGTTCAAGCCACTCCGCCACCGGGGTCATCCAGCTCATAGGGGAAGACTACTTCACCCTCTTGGAGGCCACGCCCCGGCGGGACGCCGAGTACAACATCCGCGACAGGATTTTCGTCGGTAGGGGGGACAGGGCGCTGGTGGAGCACGTCCTGGGCAGGGTTACCTACGACGAGCTCACTTCGGCCGCCAAGGCCGAGCTCCCCTTCATAATAGAGGAGATAGTCAAGAACAAGGAGGAGTACTTCGTGGACTTCGTGAACAAGAGCCAGCCATTGACGCCTAGGATGCACAGCCTGGAGCTCATACCCGGCATAGGGAAACGGCTCATGTTCCAGATAATCGACCTGAGGGAGAGGTATCCGTTCGAGAGCTTCCAGGATCTGAGGGAGAGGGCCAACCTGACGGACCCGGTTAAGCTCATATCCCGGCGGGTCATGAAGGAGCTCAGCGAGGAGGAGAAGTACTACATCTTCACGCGGCCCGCGTGAGTCGCGAAAACTTCAAGTATCATTAAATGTTCGTTTTCACGGACGGCGATGAATGAGTACCTGATCCTGTTCGTGTTGTTGGCGGTTTCGCTGGTCATACTGTTTCTCCTGGTCAGGGTGCTGTTACAGGTGAAACGGGTTGAAGACACGGCCGATTTGAACGTCGTCGAGCTGAAGCCCAGCGAAGGCGTCGCTCCCGAGGCGGTGTTAGAGGACGTCGAGATAAACGTGGAGGACGTCAAGATAAACGTGGAGGAGGAGCCGGATAAAGAGGCTCCACAGTAGCGGGCCCGGAGCGGCTTGCAGTATCTTTTTAAGAATCTAGTTATGCTATGTGGTGGGACAGGCATTGAAGGCTAGCACATTCAGGGACAAGAAGAACATGGCGTTCACCAGGCGCAAGTACATGGGCGGCGT
>CAZEMD010000123.1:0-6337 GCA_964513225.1 uncultured Candidatus Bathyarchaeia archaeon
TCTCCATCATCTCCTCTATGCCGTACTTGCGCCGCCGCTGCATCAGCGTCTGGAACGGGCGGTCCTCGCCCGTGTCCGGGTCATACGCCACCGCCTCCCCCTCGATGATGGCGTCCTCTGCGGTTACCTGGGTCCGCGTCAGCCGCACCGCGTCGGGGTACATGTAGGTGATGTTCTCCAGGCGTCTGCTGAAAATTTTGACCTTGTCTCCTTTCTTGTGTATCTGGAACCGTTCACCGTCAAGCTTGTACTCTGCGCTGCACCGGCCTTCAAGCTTCTCGACGACCTCCTCCGCGGTGGATAGCCTCTGGGCCGCCATGACCCTTATCGGGGAGCCCACCCTGACGTGGAAGCTCTCGATGGCGTCCAGTCCATCCTCCTCGAGGGTCCTGGCCACGAGGCCGAGGTCGCTGCTAAGGTTGTACGCCCTTTCAAGCACTCCTCGCTGCTCCTTTGAGCCTGTGTGGGTCTGGGACAGGGCGTCCAGTATGGTCATGTCGCCGATGCCCAGCCTGAGCTTCCCCACCACCGTGCGGGCGATGTAGCGGGCGCCCAGCGGGGAGGCGTCCGCGAGGAGGCTGCCCAGGTCGTCCACCTTCTGCTTGGCGCTGCCCTGCCCCTCCCGCCTAGCTATCTTGTCCAGGCCGTTGTATACGTCGGAGACCGTGAGGCTGCGCTGCATGAAGCTGCCCTGCGTCTTGCCCTTGAGGGTCTCCTCGGCCGCCAACCCGATGTCGCCCAGCTCCGAGACGAGTCGCTCCACCTTCGCCTTCCTGAGCCCCGAGACCTTGGTCAGGGTCTCGACGACCATCTTCTCTGCCATCCCTATCTCGGGCTCACCCTTCCAGTCGGGGTGGATCTTGCCCTGAGTCAGGTACACTATCTTCTCCACCTCGTCCGCCGATGCCTCCTCGAAGAGGCCGGTGAGGATGTCCGTCATCTCGAGGCGCTTGGTGGTAGACTCTAGGCGGTTGTAGCAGTCGACGAGGGTATCGTAGAGCATATCTGAACAGATACCCTTCTGTGGACCACGTATTTATACGGTGTAGCTGCCCGCGTCTTTCTCCTTCAAGGCGTTGTACTCTTTCAGCGCCTCTATGAGGCAGTACTCGCCCAGCCTCTCGGTGAAGAGGCTGAAAACGTAGTCGGTGCCCCTGCTAAGCTCGATGCAGGTTAGGAGGTTGGGCGGGAAGTAGTCGTTCCTCAGCCTCGACCAGAGCCGGTCCAGCTTGGGGCGCTTCATCTGCCTCATGACCACGTAGCTCTTGTAGTGGGTGACCATCTCGGTGTACTGCACCGCCCATAGGCTGGCGAGGTCGCCGTAGTCCTTGATGGCTGGTGAGCCCCCCTCCTCCATTATTATGCTCATGCTCTTCTCCAGCTTGTCTTGGTGCCGGTCCAGGATGTGCTCCCGGGTCGCCATGAGAAGCTTGTTCCCGCCGACGTGGTCGTCGGCGTGGAAGACCTCGTGGACCGCGGTGTACATGGTGAGGGTCTCCACGAAGTCGGGCATGTCCATGGGGTGGTCCGACTTGGGGAGACGCTTGTCCAGGATTATCGTGGCGGGAGGCAGGAAGGAGCCGTACTCCATGGAGTTCCTGTTGACGCGTCTGGAGTTCATGGTCAAGGCTTTGAACGAGCCTCGGCTGAGAATGTCCTTGGTCTGGGAGATGTTGGGGGCGACGGGTAGGTCGAGTTGACTCTGAGCCTCGGAGATCATCTCCAGTGAGTCTCGGACGATCCGTTGGACGTCGCTGTCTGTCAGATCTCTCCTCAGAGTCACAACATATCTAGAAGTCTTCGTTTGCCCGAAATAAAAACAACATGGTTCCATGTTCTGTAAGTATAGATGACTAATCCATAGCCTGAGATCGTCTGTTCAGTATGAGCTTATCGTTGCACGTGTTAACCGTTATATAGAGTGGCAGAGCCCTATCTGGTGATATCCATGGAATTCGGCGCTCAGACGGAGTACGGGAAGCTACGCAAGGTGCTGATGCACCGCCCCGGGGAGGGGATGAAAGCCGTGACGGCCGGCAACAAGGACGACTACCTGTTCAGGGACCCGGTGTACTGGAAGGCCTTCCAGGAGGAGCACGACGCCTTCACGGACGCGTTGAAGGCCGAGGGCGTGGAGGTCGTGTTGCTCACAGACCATCTGGACGAGCCTTACGGCCGGATCGCCGACGCCCTGCCTAACCTGGTCTACACAAGGGACGTGGCCATGGTGAACGACCTGGGCGCCAACATACTCAGGATGACTTACCCTGCCCGGTTCGTGGAGCCCACGCTGATGGAGAAGGCGTTCAACGAGCTTGGGGTACCAGTAGCCCACCGGGTGACGCCCCCGGGAATCGTGGAGGGAGGAGACTTCGTCTGGTTCGACGAGGAGACCCCGATAATGGGGTTCGGAACCAGGAGCAACGAGCACGGCGTGCACCAGATGAGGGACAGCATGCTCGGGAGATGCGTGGAAGAGTTCGTGGCTCAGCCGCTCCCCAGCTGGAGGGTGCACATGGACGGGGCCCTCATGATGATGGCCCCAGACCTGGCCCTTTTCTACCCAGGCGCCTTGAGGCTGTTCCCCGCGTACGTGTACGGCGGTGACGGCGTCGAGCTCATGTGGCTGGAGGAATACCTCAGGATGCGGGGCGTGGAGCTCATCTACTGCAACGACACCGAGATCAGGGTCTTCGGCAGCAACATCCTCGGCCTCGGCGACGGCAAGTGCGTCAGCTACGAGTGGAACGAGAGGATCATCCCGCTGCTGGAGGACCGCGGCCTCGACGTCATACGTATACCCGGGAGCCAGCTGAGCGTGGGAGGCGGCGGCCCCCACTGCATGACGTGCCCCATACTGAGGGAGTGACATGGATCTGGAGGCAGAGCTTGAGAGGCTGGGCCTCTGGCACCGGTTCATAGACAAGGCCGAGACGGTGCACACCGCCGACGCCTCCGACGCCACCGGCATACCGCTCCACAGCATCACCAAGAACCTCATCTCCGAGACCAGCACGGGGGAGCGCGTGCTCCTCGTGGTCCCCGGAGACAGGAGGGTGGACCTGAAGGCGGCGGCGAAGGCGCTGGGCGTAACCAACGTGAAACTGTATCCCTTCAACAGGGCCCACGAGGTCAGCGGCTACCCCCCGGGGGGCACACCCACGGTGGGCTTGAAGGAGAAGCTGAGGACGGTCATAGACTCCGAGACGGCAGAGATGGAGACCTTCTACTGCGGAGGCGGCTCAAGGGACCGGCTGGTGGAGCTCAGGAGCGACCAAGTCAAGGAGGCCACGGGGGCCGTGGTGGCCTCAATAGCGAGGTAACTTATAGAGGCAGCTTTACCCCTTGGGGCGCCCTTTCGCCGTCGAAGTACACGCCGTCGGGGCCGAGGCTGAACCTTCCCTCGGCTATGAGCTGGACCGTCAGCGGGTAGATGACCCAGTCTCCCATCTTCTTGAGCCGGTCCTGGTGCTCGCCGACAACCCGCTTCCGTAGGGACTTATCCTCCTCTAGCTGCTCCAGCGCTACGCCGGGGGGCAGCTCTACGGGCAGGGGCTCGCTAAGCACAAGTATCTCGCCGTGGTCCACCTTCTCCCGCACGATGTGGGTGGACGCCCTTAGCTCCTTCTCCCCGGCCAGTATGGCTTCCTCGACGACGTGGATGCCCACGTACTTGCGTTCACCGCCTTCCATGACGGTGAGGTCGGCGGGGTGCACGTTGATTATCCTTCCCGAGTACGTATCCAGGATGGGCGGGGTCATGATGGTCATGTACCCCGCGTTGCAGATGAGGCCCAAGTCGTAGGGCGCTATCCTCTCCAGCACCCGTTCATCGAACTCGGGTCGGACGCTGAGGTCCCTCCGGGGCACGCCCTTCTCCTCGTAGAAGCCCTTGATGTCCTCACACTCGTAGCCTACGCCGTACTCCACCGCTATGTCCTTGGCACTGCTCATCTTGCCGCCGCTCCTCCGGGTCCGCGAGTCCCTGACGTCGCTGAAAACGAGAACGACCTCATATAGGCTGTCTGGCTCCAGGCTCCTCTCGATTATCTTCCGGGCGTTGGTGCCTGATCCGCTGGCGAAGCAGGCGACCCGCATACTGCCTTCAGCCGGGTCATGGAGGGGCTTGGGTTTCATGTGTGGTTCATCTCTACTTCAGGTTATAAGAGTGCCTGACATGGATGAGTGTTCACTTTCACCGATCTCTGTCGGTGAAATCGATCCGTTTCACTTAAAAGCCTGAAACCCGTCGAGACCCCGATGGACATGACACAGGAACTGGTGTACGAGGCTTCCACGGAGACGCCCGAGGAGGAAGAGGACGACGGGGCGCTCACCGTCTGCGAAAACTGTAAACACGTGGTACCCAAGACGATGCTCTGCCTCTACTGCGGCTCCCCCATACTCTTCAAGATGCCCGAGGGCATGAAAAAATAGGTTTATCGGGATAACAGCTCGTTTATTATCACCGATATCCGCTTCATCGACTCGTCGGACGGCTCTATGAACTCCGCCCTGCTCAGCTTATAACCCTTAAAGCTCTTCAGCTTCGCCATGTCTCCGCAGATCACTATCACGGGGGTCTCGATGTTCCACCGCACCATCTCCAAGAGTATCAGCTTCGGGTCTATGTCGTCTATCTCGGCGTCCAGTATGATGGCGTCGTGTTCTCTCCGGAGCTCTCTGAGGCCCAGCCTCCCCGTGAAGGCGTGGCGAACCTCCACGTTATGCAGCCTGGTTCTCTCAAGGCTCTCCAGTATCTTTTTCGCCTTCTCCTCGTTTTGCTCTATGAGGAGTATCGAGGTCCCGTTTCTCCGGACCACCTCACGCTCGACGCGCATAGGTTTCTTCTCGACTGGTTTGGGCTTCTCTTTCTTCTCGTTCTTTGAGAAGAGGCCGCCGAAGAGCCTCTTCTTCTTTTGGGGCTTCTCCTCGGCCGCCGGCTCGGGAGGCTCCTCCATCTCCTCCTCTTCAACCTCGTGCTCCGGCTCCTGCTCAGGCTCGGTGGTCTCGCTGGTCTCCGTGTACTCCAGTTGGAAATCCTCGGCCTCGCCTTCCTCGTGCGCCGGCTCATCCGGGAAAAGCATGGGGTCCGGTTTCTCGTGGCTTGGCTCCTCCGGATAATCCTCTGGCTCTGGCTCCTCTTCTAGAAACTTGTTCTTGAGGCTCTCAAGCCGCTCTATTTCATCATCTATTTCCTCGTCTGGTGTGTCGACGGGCTCCTCCACGGCTCCGAGGCGCACCGATTTTTGGTCCTCCTCCTTGGGTGGAGCAATCTCGTTCGGGTCTATCAACTCGTAGCCTTTCGGGTTCTCGAAGCAGATGTCCTTGCTCTGGAACTTCGTCTTGCACTTGATGCAGTTATAGGTGACGGAGGGCTTCCCGGAGACGGCGCCACAGCCGTCGCACTCGTACATGGACTCGGCTACGGTGAAGCCGGACTCGTCCTCGGCGTCGGGGTCATGGTAACCCGACGGGTCATACTCTGCGCCGCAGAGTGGGCAGCGGCAGTCTATGCCGTCGAAGTAGTCCTCCGCGTAACCCGTGTAGCCGCATGTCCTGTGCTTGATAACCTCCTTCTTGGTGATCTTCATGGACCCGCATCTAGGGCAGGACAGAACTATCATCATCACAGGGCTGTAGCAGCTCGGGCACAGGGCGACGGTGCCGTAGTTGATCTTCTTTATATACCCTTTCTGGGCCAGTGACTCGAGGAGCGCCCTCATCTGTTCGCTGTCGTAGTAGGTCAGCAGGGAAGCGAGCTCGCCGTAGGCTATGCCGTCGGGCGTGAACTTGGGGAGTATCTTCTTTACCTTGAGGTCCTTCATCTGCTGGAGGAAGAACTCCTCCTCGTTGTTCAAGGCGGCGAGCGGCTTACCCTCTGGTGTCTGCGTGCCCTCGGATTCGTCCTCGAAGATCCCCAGAAACGTGGAAATGTCTGACACCTATCGCCCTTTGTTGAGACAGAGTCGTTGTGGTAAATTTATATTGAAAACGGATGCATGAACCAGAACACTGGTTCATGTTTTCCCCGGCCCCGGAGCCTCGACTAGCAAGTCTTACAAGCGCGCGGGATATGTGTTATCCATGTCAAAACCGGGTAAAGTATTGATCTCCATTGACATGGAGGGCATAAGCGGGATCGTCGACTGGGCCGAGGTGGACAGGAACAACAGCGAGTACGCCTTCGCACGCAAGCTCATGGTGGGGGACCTCAACGCTGCGGTGGAGGGCGCGCTGGCGGCCGGCGTCAAGGAGGTGTTGGTCTCGGACGCCCACGGCGGCATGCGGAACATGAGGCCCGAGGACGTGCACGAGGCGGCGTACCTCGTCAGGG
>CAZEMD010000124.1:0-6321 GCA_964513225.1 uncultured Candidatus Bathyarchaeia archaeon
TCAGGTTTTTCATGCGTAGGGCCGATGGCGCCAAGGCGATCCCTCCAAGCGCGGTGCACCTGAGTTCTCTTGGAAGCATTACACCCACTGACATCACCGCATCAATGGTCTCATCAAGCGGAACAGGGTTGATGTATCCACCCATAACCAGGTCCGCGCAGACGAAGGCGGATGAAGCCGCGACCGCGTTTCGGGTGTGACATGGGATTTCCACGATGCCCTGCACTAGATCACAGACGGACCCCATCGTGTTCTGGAACGCGATCGCCGCTGCATCACAGGCTTCTTTCGCTGAGCCTCCGGCCGCCTCCACGGCGGCGGCGGCGCCCATGGCTCCGGCGGCGCCGATCTCGACCTGACACCCTGCGACCTCGGCTGCAAACGTCCCCTTTGTAGCTAAGATCAGCCCCACAGCCGAGGCAGCGAACATGGCGAGGGCTATCTCTTCTTCACTGAGCCCTTTTTCCTCAACTAGTGTGGTGAATACTCCGGGCAGGGTGCCGGCGGCCCCACCCGTGGGGGCGGCGCAGACCACACCCATGCTGCTGTTGACGTGCATGACGGCCAAGGCTCTGACCGCAGCCCTCGTGTGAATGTCGCCGGTGTACAGTTTGCCTTGTTTATCAGCTTTCATTATCTTTCCCGCTGTTGGGGTTAGGAGCTGCATGCCTTTCCGTAGTTTTAACCCGTTCTCGACTCCGGACTTCATCAGCATGTACCTCCTGTACATCTCGTCCAACGCATCCTTCTCCGAGATACCTAGCAGCGTTGATTCGTAGGTCAGGGATACTCTGCCTAGCGAGATGTTACGTTCCGTTGCTGACGACACCATTTCTTGGGCACTCGAAAAAAGCGCCTCGCCTATTGGTGTGTAGAAAAACGGGTTTATGCGCCAAACCCTGCCTACACCTTCGATTTCACCGAGCCTTTTCAGAGTGTTTTCGTCTGGAGGCTTGCTCATCTTTTGAGTTACCAGAGACTGGGTTCCCCTGCTCCTTTCACTTACTGAGATGATGCCCTCGAATCTGCCAACCTCAGCTGTGATAGTATCTGAATTCTTCGTGTCAAACTCTATGATAACCTCGAATGAATCGCCCGTGATGTTGACAGGCCACTCGTTAAGTTTATCAACCTGGACTGCGCCGCCGCCGATTGATTTTGCTAGAACATCTATCTCGGTGCCAGATGTTGATACACCAGAAACGGCGATAGTGTTTGGATGGACTTCCTGAGTAAACGCCTTGACTTTAAACTGAATATCTATTCCACATTTTTCCGCGTTTTTTAAAGCGTCATCAAAACCGTCATAGATTATTTCCTTACCAATTATCCCAGTGGCAAACCCTAGATCACTGCCTTGCTGGTGATAGACCTCGGCGTAGGACCCGTTTTTTGCGAAACCGATTATCACCTGTTTCGGGGCTTCGTGCAACAGATCGCGAATTAGCTTTCCTAGATGATAGGAAGCAGCGGTGTGGGAACTAGAAGGACCTCTCATGATTGGGCCGATGACCTCGTTAAAAATACTCACCTTTTTCATCGTTCAACCAATATTGTATCTTAATATTGTTATATAATAGATAACACGCGCCCGTATGGAGAGGACCAGGCACTCAGGGTAACAGCGAATATTTCAACAACACCTAAGTTACCGCCACTGTTACCAAAAACATCTAGCCCGTGGGGCTCATAACCCCGAGGTCGGCTGGTTCAAATCAACCCCCCGCTACCATCGTTGTTTGTTGCAGGTGGGGTGTAGTCTCGGGGTTCTTTTCTGGTTTCCTTGTGTCATGTTACATGGTATTACGCGAAAAAATCGGTTCTCTTCAGGGTGTGTCGTTTCTGTGCCTGTTCATGCTGTGATATATCAGACCCAGTTACTCGATCCTTATCGTTAGACTCGTCTCGCGATCCGTGGACCCCGTCCCCGTGGCCGTCCCGCCGAAGAACTTCACCTCAGAGGTGTCGTGAAAGTCTTGGCTGTACTCCTTAGAGGCGTAGGGCTGGCCCCCACCAACCTCCAGGTCCCTGAAGACGTATCTCAGGCTTCTCGCCTGGGTTATCTCGTCCACCAAGCCTTTGAGCTCCATCATGGAGTCCATGCTCTCCTCCATGAACCCGTCTATGGTCTCAAACGTGGCCTCGTCTGAGGCGTCCTCGATGTCATCGACCTCCCCCAGCGCCCTCGACTCCAGGTCCTCCGGCAACACCAGGTTCGACTCTATGCCCAGGAAATCGTGGGAGGCCACGAACCAGTTCGCGACCACGTTCCTCGCGGGCGTGTCAACCATCATCTCCAGAGTATGCTCGTGGCCCCCAGCCCCAGGCGTCACCGTGAGCCTGAACCTGAGATCCATCTCGGGGGGCTCCACGGAGAAGCCCATCTGAGCCGCGCTGCTAAAGTCGTCCGGGATGACCATCACGGGATACCGCAGCCCCCCGGCGCCGCTCAGCACGTACCTACCCGTCTCGGCCTCGTACTCCGTCAAACCGAGTTCGAGGTCCTTCACCTGGAAATGCATGTGCATAACGTCCACGTCGTGCGTAGGCTTAGGGTTCCTGACGAGAAGCCTTAGGAGGCCCAGGTCCATGCCCATCCGCTTCAGGAACCTGCGGGTCTGGACCCTGCCCCTCGCCTCTGACCTCTGTCTCAACACCAGATCGTAACTCAGGGTCAGCGCCAGGCACCTCCGGATGGCTTCACGTATCATCTCTTCTATCTCGGTGTAGTAGTTCACAAGCTCCCAGCCCCGCATCCTCTCCACGGCGCGGTCCACGTCCCCCGTCTCCATGCGCTCCCGGACGATCTCGTCTAATGCCTCCTGGACGACTTCCTCGAAGACCTTATAGCCCTCGTCTATGGTGGGCTGTAGCTGAGCCTTCAGGAACTTCAGTAGGTGGAACTCGGACGCGACGATGACCAAGTTCTCCAGGTCGTTGAAGCGTAGGTATAGGGGGTTCAGCGCCTCTGGGGACTCGCCGTCCCCCCTCATCTCGGAGATGACGGCGAGCAGCATGGATTCAATCTTGTTCTGGATGACCCTGTTCCCATTCGTGAACGTGCCGTCCAGCCTCGCCCTAAGGCCGAGTATCATGTCGTAGTGCTCATCGGCCATCCCCTCCCAGACCGTGTACTCGCCGATCTTCTCCTCCAGGGCGTGGACGTCCTTGTCCACGCCGACTATCTCGTTCAGCAGGTTGTTGACCCCTTTCTCGAAGGCAGCGACGATGAGCTCGAAGGCATCGGACTCTACTTCGGGGAACTCGCCTTCGAGCCTAGACTCCTCGACGTCTATGCGCCAGAGGAGGTACTTGTCGATGTTATTCATAAGGCCGGGGAGCTCCAGGGGAGGGTCGAGCAGCCCCGGACGCACCTCCGTCTGGTACCGGGACAATAGCTCTTCTCTGGTAGCCATGTGGGATATATTATACAACAAGTAAAAGAGCCTGATGCACGCAACTCACAACCACAAGACCACTAGCCCGAATCTAGTGTATGATCAAGAATACTTTGCCACAAACAGGGACCCACTCTTATCCAAAGACTTAACATCTCATGCGTAAGCTAGAGAAAAACCAGACATGGACGACGAAGATAGCTTGGACACACTGCTCCGATTGTACGAGATAACGACACAGAAACATAGCTCGTCTAGCAGGGATAATTTGTATAAGATGGGGATGTTTGGTGTCTTATTCGGCGTCGGAATCGGTTTCTACAAAGAGAGGCTATTCTATTTAATCCCAGGCCTTGCAGGCTTCTGTTCACTGTTAGCGATCTGGATACTGGTAAACCATTTTTGGAAGATGAGGTACTACTCTGAAAGCCGGATACTAAGATTCGAGATATACCGTCGCATGTCTGGGGATAGGAAGGCAGGAAAATTCCCTGCTTTGAAAATGGCCAAAGCATTTCAGAGAGGGAGGTTCATCGATGATGGTGTTATAGCCATCTTGGGGGTTTTTTATGTCTTGTTTGGGTTAATCATGACTTATGGCTTGATAACAGGGGATGTTCGATATTCCTTTGAGTTTATTATAAAAATCCAGATGGCAATTTTAATAATCCCATTTTTATTGTCAAGTGCATTTACCTGGATTCACGATTATCGTGAAATAAAAGGGCTCAAAGAATACATTAGACCCATCTTTGAGAATATACAAGATCCCGCACTATCTGATAGTAAAAACGACGACCCATGACTCGTATAAGGTTGGGTGCATGACTAGACGATTTTCATGGGCTTTATGGATAAGGTCTACATGTAATACCTAGTCTAACGAGTATCTAGACTTTTAGAAATAGGATGAAAAAGGTTAGAGGGTTTCGATACTCTCCTCTAGGTTGTCGGCCATGTCTTCCAGCCTCTCGCTCAGGGTTTCCATGGCGTCCTCAAGCTCATCAGGATACCCCTCAGGGAACACCAGATCCAGGTAGGCGTCTCTAAGCTCCAGGAGGCTGTCCTTGAGGTCGCGCAGCGCGTCTGCCGCGGCCTCGTAGTCCTCCTCGTTAAGCTTATCCACGGCCAAGGCGAGGTGGCCCTCGGCCTCCCCGTGTATCGCCTCCAGTTCCCCGGTGTCGAGCCCGAGTTGGCCAAGCTCGTCTATGATGGTATCCGTGCGGTCGAGCACCCGCTCCCCGACGTTGACCCAGTGCTGAAGCACCCTATTGCCCGGGACCTGCACCTGCAGGTCACGTACGTGGTCCGCCAGCTGCCTCGACAGCTCCAGCGCCTCCAGCGAGACCCTCAGTATCTCGGCGTTGTCATGGTCGGCGAGGGCCGCCTCCAGCTCGTCTCTGAGTGCGGCGATCTCGTCAAGCTTGGCCTGGGCCTCCGAGACGTCGTATCCTCTCTCCTCAAGCAGGTCGAGCACATGCTGGGCGCGCTCCACGCGTATGTCGAAGTTGGCCAACGTGTTCCTGTTCTTGGACTGCCAGTACTCGTCCCTGAGCCCCTCGAGCCGCTCGGAGTCTTCGTCGATCCTCTCGGCGATCCTCACGAGGAGCATGACGGGTCTGCCGTCGTGCTGGCTCATGCGTTCCCGTGTCTCCTCCCTGAAGCTCGTGGTGACGTCCCTGAGGCTCCGTATGTAGTTGTTGAGGCCGACGTGGGTGTCGTAGGAGTCTATGTCTGCGACGGCCTCCCTGTACTCGTCCAGGATGCCATCTAGGCGGGCCGACCCCTCCCCGTCGCTGATCTCGTCGATGTAGTCACGGACGGCCTCCATGCTGGTCTCCTGCAGTGATAGGAGCCAGGTGAGGTGCCTCCTCCGCGTCTCGACCTGGTTGTCGAGGACAGGGTAGTCGAGGGCCGCCGCCATCCCCGGGGCTAGCAGGGACGCCACCAACAGAAGTGCTGCAATCTTCCTCATCAGTAGATGTCCCCCAGTCCCTCGTTCTCGGGTTCAAGCTCGAAGACCTCGATGGACAGCTCGTCCCCAGGCTCTGTGGCGTTGAAGGCCCCCTGCTCCAGCTCGGCTATGAGCTCCATGATCTCGGCGTTGATCTCATCGTATTCTTCGGCGCCTGTCTCGGCCGCGGGCTCCTCAGTCGCGGGCGTCTCGGCCTGCTGCCTCGGCGCCGTCAACATTCTTCCCGCCGCTAAGACGGCGATTAGCGCTATGGCTGCCAGTAAAACCTTGTTTTTCATGGAAGCCAGAACGATGGATGGTTATTAAGCTGTTATTAACTGTAAAACTAGATCAGTAAATTGATGGTACAGGTAGGTAGCCAGGGTTTACTCCCGGCCACCCTTCAACTCCGGAAAAATGTAAAGGTAATATTAAGTCTCCGTGACCTGTATTTCCTGAGGGAAACACAGTGAGTGAAGACATGAGGAAGGCGCTGGAGAAGATAGGAATCCCGGGCAGGGACCTGTACAGCCTCCCGACCTCCGACAAGAAGTTCCCGGACGATTGCAACTACAGGATAGAGATATCCGGCGTCGAGAGGCCCGAGGTCCTAGAGGCCCTCATCGACGAGAGGAAGAAGCGGGACGTGCCTGTGCACAAGCTTGTAAGCATGTGCATGGGCTCGACCCTGCTTGACGACGACGAGATCAGGAGGTTCGCGGAGCTGGCCGCCGACGACGAGATGGAGGTGACGGTGGTGCCGGGCCCTAGGCCCGCCTGGGACAACGGGAGGGGCGTGGCCACAGAGGAGGGTAAGAGGTGCGGCTTCAGGCACAGGGGCTGCGACCAGATCAACTATTTCCTCTCAGACGTCATGAGGTGCTACGACCTGGGCATCAGGGGCTTCATGGTCACCGACGAGGGCCTCATGTGGATAATCACCCAGCTCAAGAAGGCTGGGGAGCTGCC
>CAZEMD010000125.1:0-6280 GCA_964513225.1 uncultured Candidatus Bathyarchaeia archaeon
CTCTATGAACTCTATCCCTATGATCAGCACAAGTATAGCTACGCTGACGTTCCTGACGTTCAGCGACTCCATAACCCGAAAATACAGGTCGATGATAGCACCAACTATGTCCATGTCCGCTGTATTCTCCGCTTCATGAACCGTTTATTATAATCTGTATGTAGCCAGGAGCTACACATATCGTGATCATTTTTTTCATGATACAATTCTTCATATACTTTAAAACGGCGTGCATCTGAGAAGAACCGATGCTCCGCCAGAGAAGATCGCCGTACATGTTGTTTGCCTTGGGCCTAGCGGCCAGCTTCCTGGTAATCCTGCTCGACATGGTCGTGGACTACTTCTTCATCTACGGGGACAAGGACCTCATCAAGATCGTGAGGTTAAACCTAAGGCCGATCTCACTATGGACCGATCTAGTCATAGCAGCGAGCTACCTAGGCTTCAGCTACGTGCTCTTCCGCCTCCAGAGAGAGTCCGCGGAGGAGCAGAGGATAGTCGACGGGTTCCTGTACAAGCTCCTCGACTCCTTCAAGTCCCTCCGATACAACCTCTACAGCATGAAGATGGCGATACACGTGGCCAGGCACAGGATGGAGCCTCCCACGGAGATGCTGTCCCTGGTCGATAAGGGCATCGAGAAATCTGTGGGCCTCATCAACGGCTACCTAGCCCTGACGGGAGACGCCCAAGACGAAGAGTGATTATACTGCTCAATGATGGGCCCAAACATTCGGCAGTACATGATGGAACGATTAACCATATTCCATTTAAACACGGTCAATTAAGGCGACCATAGAACCAACATTGGCGATGGACCGCATCCTCCTGGTCGACGACGACAACGACATCGTGTGCTGCTTCAAATCCATACTAGAGGACGAAGGCTTTCTGGTCTACTCAGCCAACGACGCGGACGAGGCGGTTCAGGTCATGAGAGACAACGAGGTACAGCTGGCCATCATGGATTATGTGCTCCCTGAGACGAGGGGAGACAGGCTCGCAGAGACTCTGAACGAGATCGACCAGAAGCTGAAGATCATATTCGTCTCAGGCCACCTAGAGGTAGTCGACGTGATCAACAGGCTCAACTGCGGCGTGTACGGCGTTTTCCTCAAGCCGGTGAACCCCGAGAGGCTGTTAAACCTGGTAAAGACTCTGCAAACCGATCCGCTGCATGCGGAGCAGCTCATGTACCCCTACATGGCCTAGTGAAACAGTGTAGCTAGCTGCTTCTCTCGACAACAATGTCGACCAATGGGTTCTCGGGCGCAGTCACGGACGTGTAAACCGGCAGAGTGACCGTGAATATGGTGCCTTTCCCCTCCTTGGACTCGACCTCGATGGAGCCGTTGTGGGCATCCACTATCTTCTTGCATACCGCCAGCCCCAGCCCCGTCCCCTTCGCCTTAGTCGTGAACAGGGGCTTGAACAGGTTCTCGACGTCCTCCTCGGGTATGCCGACCCCCGTGTCCCCTATCATTATGACGTGGGAGTCTTCCTCCCTGTGGGCCTTCACATAGAGTTTGCCTCCGTCGGGCATCGCCTGGACGGCGTTCAGGAGCAGGTTGATGAACAGCCGTTGTATCATGTACCAGTCCACCGCCACCATGAAGTCCTCCGGGAACTCCATCACTATATCGACGTCTCCGGGGACCTCGATCTGGCTCAACGCGTTGCTCATCAGACCCCTTAGTGGGTACATCCTGGCGTCGGCCTCCCTCTTCTTCCCGAACGCCTGCAGGTCCGAGACGATCTTGTCCATGTAGAAGATGCTCTTGTCAATCTTATCGAACGCTTCCAAGGCCTCGGGCTTGTCGGCGTGCCTCTTCTTGAGGCCGTAGCTCAAACCCTTGAGCACCTGCAGCGGGTTTCTGAGGTCGTGGCCCACCATCATGGTGGTCTCCCCTATGATGACGAGCCTCTCCGCGTCCCGAAGCTCCTTCGTCTTCTCCTCCACTATCCTCTCAAGCCTCTTGGAGTACTCCATCACGTCCGTCATGTCCCTGATCACGAAGATGCGCGCCTTCTCCTGGCCCCAGTTGTCGATCAGGCTCGTGATCCTAAGGTCGTACACCCGATCCATGTACTCTATGCCCGTCTTTTCCTCGATGAGCCTCTTGCTCTTGACGTAGAAGATGTCTGGCAGTATGTCCCACAGCTTCATGTCCAGGAACTTGACGTCACTGAACCCGGTGAGCTTCTTAGCGGCCTCGTTCAACGTGATTATCTTGTATTCGTAGTCGGCTATTATGGCGGCGTCGTGCATCTCACTTATGATGGACTCGTAAGCCAGAGGGAGCACGTCGATCTTGTACAGGTTCTCGGGGTTCACGAGGGAGATGACGCTGCTCAGTATGTTGAATATGAGTGGGGTCATGTTCCGCTGGTTGGGGAAGTAGCCGAACACGGACAAGGCGTATGTGGCCGCGAAAACGGCTATTGCGAGTAGGAACGTCACGGCCCTCGTCTTGTAGAGCTTCCTCTTCGATGCTATCATGTGCACGAAGAGGTATGTCGCGGCCAAAATGAGGATGTAAAGGTGCAGTATCGCTACAACGCCGAGGACGCTGTGCTCCACAACCACCTGGTTGTGCGGCGTTATCACCGGGTTGCTCCACATGAGGCCGTGCCTTTCGTTGGTGACCGAGAGTCCCGCGAACAACAACGAGGGGGCGATGACGGGTATGGCTCTCTTTATCGTCTTCTCGTCGACCTCGAAGTACCTCGCCAGATATATCATGAACATGGGAGCGACGAGGAAGGAGAAAGCGGTCTGGATGGAGTACCACAACTCTATGTCGGCCTGCGTATCGCTTATGATCTGGATGAGGTATGTCAGGCTCCATATACAGCCCAGGTCTACGAGGAAGCCGCCCACGCTGGACCCGGGCATCCTGTACCTCAGCCAAACCAGAATGGCCATGACGAAAGCGACGCCGGCAGAAATCAACATAATAAGGTTGAAAGTAACATCCATCACTAGATCTCCGTGGACGCGTCCGCTTCCTCCGCCTGCCTCTGAAGATTCAGTTTAAAAAGAATTTATGGAGCAAGCGTCTGGTATAGCCAACGAGCCATCTCTGCCGAATGAGAGGCGCTTAGATCGTTGTTAACACTCGAATCTCATCGTCATGAAGGTAACCCACGAAAGATCGATGAAGATATACAGGGAGATGGCTGAGAACCCGCCTGAAGTACCCCGTGGTACCCATGAGGGTGTTCAGCGATAGCATCTATGGGGGGAGGCCGAAGCTCTCGACGAACTAAGGGGCAGAGTGATCTTAGTATTTCATCAATAAATTTTTAGATAAAAATAAAGAAGATTAATTCATGGCTTTCGAGATAGAGATGCCGGAGGAATACAAGGATAAGAAGATAAGTGGTTTAGAGAAGAAACTAAATGTTAAGTTTGACGATAAGGATCTCTTACGCTCTGCGATCACACGTGAATCATGGAAAAACGAGCATCCTGAGTCTCCGATAGAACATAATGAACGATTGGAGTTCCTCGGCGATAGCGTACTCAGGTTCCTGATAAGTGAGAACTGTTACAAGCATTCTACAAGAACTGAGGGAGAGATGACGAAGATTCGAATAGCTATCGAGAAAGGGACGACATTAGCCGATATAGCTAGGCATATGGGACTGAAAGATCATCTGCTACTTAATGTAACAGAGCTGAATGACGAGAAGGGTGAGACAAAGATACTCGCCGACTCTCTTGAGGCGATCCTCGCTGCCATTTATCTTGATCAGGGTCTGGAGACTACTCGTACCTTTGTGGATAAAAAGCTCTTGAACGCATATCTTGAGCTACTCATTACGCAGGGATAGGGTCACCTTAAAACTCCTCCACTCATCGTCGGGGTCTGGTGTCTTACCTTACTAGGCCAATCCATGGGAGTATAGACAACGTGAAGGAGCTCGCCTCTCCACATCTCGCAGGCAGCATTCTCTCCGTCGCTCAGCTGACTTGCTACTCATGTTTATGACGCTGCCACAGGGCACTGCGGCTTGTTCATAAACAACGTCCGGGCTGGCGACATGGTGGATGAGGGATAGACCCTCGGCGTCATAACGGACCTCTTCGGGAGAGACTCTGGAGGAGGTCGTCATCCCACCGACGGCGCTGTCCACATGATGACCAGCCCAGCTATATAGCTAGGTAACGTCGTCTACGAGATAGGCAAGGATTTCAAGGTTCTCTTAGCTGAACCCACATTGTTCAACTCTTTGAAACAGATGTTCTAATCCGTGGAATTATCTATATGCTCATGATAGTGTACCACAGTGAATGGTATGTCGAGAACAGGTAACCGCGGGAAACTGTATTGGATCGTGGGCGCAATTCTGGCCGCAGTTGTGGTGGGCTCCCAGCTACCCGCCGTATCCGACTGGCTCTCAGAGACCACTGCGAGGGAGGATGTTCCCGTGCTGGATGACAGCGGAGCCACTGTCCCGTCGGTCGAGGCGACGGTGGATGGTTACAACGGTTTCGCCTTCGACCTCTACGGCAGGTACAGCGCCGGCGACGATAACATTCTGTTCTCGCCGTACAGCGTCTCGACGGCCCTCTCCATGACATACGAGGGCGCCCGGGGCGAGACCGCGGACGAGATGGAGACGGTGTTCGGCTTCCTAGAGAATCCCTCTGATCGGCTTCCCTCCGTCGCAAGCATATACAACACGTTGAACGACGAGGATCGCGAGTACGCGCTCCACACCGTGAACGCCTTGTGGGTTCAGCAGGGCTACCCCGTGGTGGAGGACTACATCGACGCCATCGTAGGGTACTACGGCGGGGACGTCAACGCCCTGGACTTCGTAGCAGAGCCCGACGATAGTCGAGTCATCATCAACGAGTGGGTCGAGGAGCGGACCAACGACCGCATCAAGGACCTTTTCCCCAGCGGCTCCATAGACTCCGCCGTACGGCTGGTGCTGACGAACGCCATCTACTTCAAGGGAGACTGGCTCATGGAGTTCGACGAGGAGGCCACCGGCGAGGAGGAGTTCCACGTTTCGCCGACCAACACGGTCACGGTGGATATGATGAGGCTGAGGGGCGAGACGTTCAACTACGCTGAGACGGATGAGTTTCAGATACTGGAGCTGCCCTACACCGGCGAGGATGTCTCCATGCTAATACTGCTGCCTGGGGAGGGCTCCATGGCTGGGGTTGAGGCTCAGCTCTCGGCGGAGAACCTCGGTGAATGGATTGGGTTGATGGAGGCGACAGATGTGAACGTCCAGCTGCCGAGGTTCACCTTCGAGACAAAGTACTTCATGATGGAGGACTTGGCTGAGATGGGCATGCCCACGGCGTTCACCGGGGCAGCCGACTTCAGCGGGATGAACGCAGAGGACCAACTGTTCATAGACATGGTGATACACCAGGCGTTCATAGAGGTGAACGAGAAGGGCACCGAGGCAGCGGCCGCGACGGGGGTATCGATAAAGCTCTCCGCTGCGGCTCCCCCTCATAAGACGTTCCGGGCAGACCACCCCTTCATGTTCCTCATAAGAGACGTAGACACGGGCTTGATAATGTTCATGGGGAGGGTCACAGACCCCAGCTGACCCCATTCTCATAAAAGCTATAACTTTAGGAGCCTCGCCGCGTTTCCTCCGAGTATTAGCTCCTTCTCCTCCGAGCTTATGTCCAGCTCCTTGACTCGGGAGACGGCCTTCTCTATGTCCCCTATCTGGTGGGGGTGGTCCGTGCCAAGCATCATCTTCTCGGCGCCGCTGAAAGCCAAGGCTGACATCAGCACGTCGTTGTCGTATATTATGCTGTCCATCCAGACCTTCCGCAGGTAGGTGCTGGGCGGCTCCTGGATGTGGACCTTGCACTCGGGGTACGCGTTGAACCCCGTCTCTATACGGCCCCTGAGGAACGGGAAGACTCCGCCCACGTGGCTGGCCACCAGCTTGAGCTTGGGGTTTCTCTTCAGGGCCCCGCTGAACACCAGCCGGAGGACGGCTAGGGACGTGTCCACGCCGAAGCCCATGATGGGGACGAGCCTGTAGTCGTTCATCCACTTGTCGTTGATGGGTGATGTGGGGTGTATGTAGAGGGGCACGTCTAGCTTCACCGCCTTCTCCAGCACGGGACCGAACTCCTCTGCGTCGAGGGGCTTGCCGTTGACGTTGCTGAGGAGCATGGCGCCCCTGAGCCCTAGCTCGGTGACCGCCCTCTCCAGCTCCTCGACGGCGGCGTCTGGGTCCTGGAGGGGCAGGGTGGCGAGCGCCGTGAACCTGTCGGGGTGGTCGTCGA
>CAZEMD010000126.1:0-6240 GCA_964513225.1 uncultured Candidatus Bathyarchaeia archaeon
ATGACATTTTTCCTGATGCGTTTTGCCTCATCGTCCTCACGGGTGATGAGGTCGTAGACCAGCTCAGGACACATCTGGGTGCCGCCGATCTCGGTGGCGTGGAGGCTCATCGACTGGATGACGACAGCCTTCCCTTCCTCGATGAGGGGCTTGACTTTTTCCTCGGTAAGGTCACCTGGGTCGCTTATCTGTTTATTGACTTCCTGAATGCGGTCAAGGTTCTTCATGTTCTCCTCGCTGGTGACGAGAACCATGAGGAAGGGATGGCCCTCGGTGCTGGGCCCCATGTTCACTACCTTTAACCTACTAGATTCCTTCTGGATCTTATTGTAATAATCTACGATCTTGTCCCATCGAGCCATCTTCCTGTCGCTTCCAAGCCGGAAGCCGAAGAACTCTTTCGGTGGTACTATTTTTTTATTCATCCTAATTCTATATATTAATGAATAAAATATAATTAAGATTTTCGTGTTTTGTTGCATGGATTGGTTTTTTGCTCGGGATCGATGGAAAAAATCTATTAATCATATAGGATTGATTTATGTTTTGGAAAAGGCATTAAAAAAATTATAACATAGATATTTCAACGATATGGTTAACCTGCTTCGTATCGTATTCTGAGTTTTTTCAGCATGTCTTTCGTCATTGCAGCCAGATCATAGCTGGGCTCCCATCCCCATTCCTCAAAGGCCACGGAGTCGTCGATATTTTTTGGCCAGGAATCTGCGATAGCCTGTCTGCTATCAGGATCGTAGGAGATAGTAAACTCAGGCATGTGTTTCTTTATCTCTTCCGCGAGATCATTCGGGGAAAAACTCATTGCTGATATGTTGAAATCAGTGTGATGTCTTAGTTTTGATAGATCCGCATTCATAAGGTCTATTGTAGCCTTTATACAATCTGGCATATACATCATAGGCAGGATCGTGTCCTCCCTTAGGAAGCAGGTATAATGCCCATGCTTGATGGCCTCATAGAATATCTCCACTGCATAGTCTGTAGTTCCGCCACCCGGAAGAGTTTCGCTGCTGATGATCCCAGGGTAACGAACGCCGCGTACATCCAATCCGAACCTCTCAAAGTAAAAGTTGCCCAGCAACTCTAAGGAGACTTTCGTCAAACCATACATCGTCCTCGGTTTGAGCACCGTCTCCTGTGGCGTGTCGTCTTGGGGGGTCTCAGGCCCGAATACGGCGATGGAGCTTGGATGCCAAACGCGTACTAAGTCGTGTTTTCTAGCTAGTTCCAGTACGTTTAGGGTGCCATTTATATTTACATCCCATGCCAGCAAAGGATTCTTCTCACCTGTAGCAGATAGTATTGCAGCCATATGATAGATGGTGTCGATGTCGTACTGTTCCAAAACCTTCTCGATGGACCCCCTATCGGTGACATCCACGGTCTCAAATGGACCGGACTCCCTCAGATCTTCGGACGGTAGCCTATTATGAACACCAACCACAACATTTTCGCTACCGTGTATCCTGCGGAGCTCAGGCACCAACTCTGAACCAATCTGGCCCGTGGCGCCGGTGACAAGGATCCGCTTCATAAACCTTCTAGACATACAATAAACACCATTATAATATGATACGATCTAAATAAAATCTTTATTCCGAAGAGATTGAAATCGATCATGGTGCTTATAAGACTGGTTACATGCTCAACGAGGGGTTGATTCCCCAACTCGCCGGCAGTGGAGACCTCTTCGTCTCGGATGAATTGAACCACGGCTCGATGATCGACAGAGTTAGATTAAGCCGTGCTGATAGAGCTATATTCAAGCATAAAGCTGGAGATTATTTTTAACCCTTTTCATAGATCGGATGCTAGATTAACTTCCTTTTTTCTCAAAACCTTTATGAAGCATATCCGGCGAGTAAATAATCCTTATTCTTGGGAGTCCTTTTTTTGAAGGGTTTGAGGTTTGTGGATGTGAGTGCTAGCAAGGTTTGAGACACACAAGGTGGCAATCGTTTTCGGTGGTTGACACCGTTTCACATAGACAAGTTGACGATGGAGTTCGATGGAAGATACAACATCTCATTTAGATCTGTGTACGAGGCAGAGAGGAGGATCGCATTGTATGCTTCCTGGTTAACTGACGAGCTTATGCATGAACTCCACATACTCTTTAGGCGGTACAGTAGGCTCAAATTCTTTGATAATCTCATTTGCTTTTGCTGCTTCGTCGTACAGGAGATCTATGCAGGTCATTGCCAGCGCCTTGGCTGGTGTCACGTATTGGAGTATCTTATCCACCACTCTGTAGTCGCGGCTGTGAGCGGAACCCTTCGATCCACTCATTCCTATAGAACTAGTGGGCATAATACAAGAGAAGTCTCCCAGGTCTGTGGAAGCAGTGGAATGTCCCCGGGTAATGACATCGTCCTCGCCAACCAGTTTGGTGCAGTTAGTCTTAAAAAGCTGAACCAAACCCTCGTCGTGATGATAAGGCAAGTAACCGGGGATGTCGTTTATCTCAACCTCGGAACCGACTGCCATGGCTCCCGCCTTAAGGGCCCTGTTCACCTTCTTGTTGGCGTCGATGATAGCATCCACGGTCTTTCCCCTAACATATGACTCAATGCGGACATCGGCGGGTACGTTGTTCACGATCTCGCCGCCCTTTGTGATGATGGGGTGCACCCTGATTGTGTCCTCCTCCTTGAAGGTCTCTCTCTGGGCGTGGATGCCCATAAGACCCAGCATCGCCGCGTTCAAAGCGTTGATGCCCATATAGGGGGAAGCTCCTGCATGAGCCTCCTTTCCAATGTACCTGATCAGTTTCCCTATAAACCCGTTATTACTTCCGCCAACGAAGAGTTTTTCCTTTTGATCAAAAGCAGAGTGGCTTCCAAGGCTAATGTCAATATCCTCCATTGCCCCAAGGCGGATAAACTCCTGTTTACCTCCGAAGAAATCCAACTCCCCCTTCTCTCTAAGACCGTTCCTATAGTCCAGCTCCAAGTACTCCTCCGCTGGCACCGTTATCATTACTACGTTACCCTCAAGCTCGTCGATTACTCCGCTGTCAGCCAAGCCGAAGCCTGCACCAAACATGCAGGCCATTTGGGCGTTGTGACCACAGGCGTGCACAGCCCCGGTTATTGGATCGCACTCAGGGTGGTCGGGGCACCTGACCGAGTCAAGCTCACCGATGATGCCTATAGTGGGACGAGACCCCTTTTCATTCAGATAAGCCTTTGAACCCGTGATCGCTATCTTGTTCTCGTAAGTCCATCCCATCTCATCGTATTTAGATTCCGCCAGCTCAGCGGTCTTGAACTCCTTGAATCCGAGTTCCGGATTCTTCCAGATCGTCTCACCGATCTCGATGATCTCAGATGACCTTCGATCGATCGCCTTGAGAACCCGCTTCTTCAGTTCTTCCTTTGACATTTCTTTTTTTAAATTCATTTATTTATATTTAATATTTTCTTGTGTATTTAGATCTTGGGCCCTTCTTGGGTCAGTGTTGCACCTAGTGTCTGGGATAGGTCGCGGTCTTGCTGCTTCTAGTTGGTCAGCTCTGTCATCTCCGTTTCGTGGATCCCGGTGTCCTTACCGTTCCTGAAGCAGCCCATGATCCTACTCTGAACCACATGCTCCCTCAACGTCCTCTCCGCCCTGTTATTGGTGGTCTCGGCGCGGATGATGATGTCGTAGACGCCGAAGATCTTGTAGACCTCCCTGACATTTGACGTACTACCGCGTTTTTCGGGGGGCTCATCCTCTGAGCCGGGCATCTTTTTTAATAGGACGTACGCAGTAGCAGCTATCGCTCATCGTATCCATGGGATGACATCGGAAATTTAAAGTTACGATATGATTGGAGGCTGAAAGCGCGTGTGTGATAACACACTATTTAGACTTTTATCGGGGGTCATCACCCTTTAACAGTGTTTTATTTTAGACAGGTATAAAACGGCTTCTTTATCTTTTTCCAAAGGTTTGGTTCCTTGGAACATGTTTGTATGAATATAACGTTCTTTACAAGTGATGGAATTGTTTATATGTTTAACAAATATTTAAAAGATTATTTAATTTAATGCGTTCTTACACGAATAATGATTTTTTTATTCGAAATCAAGACAAGATCTATTAATTTTTACCTAAAAGTACTCTGGATGTCAATTGGTTGACCGCTGTCCAGTCTATACCATGTGGCTTGTGAACCGAAGCGAGATCCTAGGCAGCGATCTACTCAGAACCTTATGTCTACACTTATCCAAGAATGGTGACAGCTAAATATATACAATAAATTAAACATATAAGTTTAGACTCGTCGTATTTACGGCTTAATAATAGGCGACAGAGTTTTATACGGTTCCCCAGAAAACGACCCAACTAACTAATAATAAATATCTATATATTAATGATTTAGGCGGATGCGCCATATTTTCCATAAAAAATGTGTGGGTTAGCTGCTGATGTGTTTTATGAATGCCTTGACCAGCCTAACGGTGTTCTCGACGTCCTCGACTGTGGTTATGCCGCATGGGCCGTGGATGTAGCGGCACGGGTTGGCGACGGTTCCGCTGGGCACCCCCGCCTTGGTGAGGTGTATGCTGCCGGCGTCGGTTCCGCCGCTGGGTATCTTCTTGAACTGGTATGGGATGTTCTCGGCTTCGCATGCCTCCGTGATGCTGCCAAGCACCTTGGGGTGGGCGATGACGCTGCGGTCGGCGATGGTGACCACGGGGCCCTTCTTGAGGCCGGCGCTCTGCTTGTGCGGCGGCACGCCAGGCATGTCCATGGCGAACGTGTTCTCTATGGCCAGCCCATAGTCGGGGTCCAGCTGCCAGGCGGCGGTCTTGCTGCCTCTGAGCCCCACCTCCTCCTGCACCGTGCCCACGGCGACCACGTTGTAGCCGGTGTCCTTGACCCACTTGAACGCCTCGGCCATGACGTAGCAGCCGACGCGGTCGTCGAAGGCTTTGCCCCATAGGTAGCCGTCGCCCAGGTCCTTGAACTCGACGTCGAAGACGCCCAGCATGCCGACGTATGCGCCTTTCTCCTCGGCTTCTTCGCGGGTCATGGCGCCGATGTCGAGGAACAGCTCGTCCCTGGGTATGGCCTTCTTGCGCTCCTCGTCGGTGAGGACGTGGGGCGGCTTGGTGCCCAGCACCCCGTAGAGGTCGCCTTTCCTGCCCTTGAGGATGACCCGTTGGCCGGGTAGGACGTTGTCCACGATGCCCCAGGTGTGGAACCTGAGGAAGCCGGTGTCCTCGATGTGGGTGACGAGGAACGCGACCTCGTCCATGTGGGCGGCGAGCATGATGAGAGGGGCGTCGTCTTCTCCCCTGTGGTGGAAGAATATGTTGCCCAGCTTGTCCACCTTGACCTCGTCGGCGTGTTCCTCCAGCTCCTCGCGCAGTATCATGCGGGGCTCGGCCTCGGTGCCGGGGGGTCCGAAGCTGTTGGACAGCCTTCTAAGTAGCTCCATGTTCATGGTTATCGGTTATTTTTAGGGTGGATTAACGATATATGGCTATGGCTCCGTGGGCTTCAATCAGGGCTTCCGGGAGGAACATAGAGACTCTGGGAGCCGAACTGTAGCCTCGGTTTAGGTTAAACTCATAATCTGGTTAGGGGATATCTTTCTAGCGTTGTCTGGCCTGGAGCGGGACCTGAAGGAGGTGAACGAGAAGCTTGAGCACATGATGCGTCGCCTCGACTACCTTGAGGCGGTGCTGACGGAGAGCAGGCAGTACCCGGAGTTGGCCCGGGTCATGGGGGACATCCGCGTGGGGGCGGCGCTGTACAGCGAGCCGCTGAAGCTGATACAGAGGCTGGTGAACGTCCGCAGGCACCTGAGCCGGGACGAGGAGCACAGGGACGAGGTGAGCCGGATTATCCTCAGCGTGTTGGCGTTGAAGGGGCCTCAGAACATCAGCGCGTTGACCCGGGAGGTTCAGCGGGAGCGGGGGACGGGGAGCCGGGTGACGGTGCGTAAACGGGTGCTGGAGCTGGTGGAGGAGGGCATCGTGGAGAAGGCCGAGGGCCACAGCTACAGGCTAATAGAGTAAAAAACCGGAAAATACCACCAAAAGCAACGCCGAAGAACCCCAAAAGATTCCTCGGCTCAAGACTCGCTTTCTTCACTTCTGACTGTTCGCCTCTTTCTTTAGAAGATTTGACAGGGTCTCTTGAGATAGGTCCAGCCGGATGACACCCTTGTTCCATGTAACTAAGAAAAATCGACCCGCCAAACAGCCCATAAACACCCTCACCCAG
>CAZEMD010000127.1:0-6222 GCA_964513225.1 uncultured Candidatus Bathyarchaeia archaeon
GTCCTTGCGGTGATCGCCGTCATCGGGCTTGTCGTGGTGACATCCGTGTTTGTACGAGTTCCGTCAGGGTACAGAGGCGTCCTGATGACCTTCGGTAAGGTAGAGGACACGGTGCTTCAGGAGGGCCTGAACTACAAGGTGCCGTTCAGCCAGACAGTGGTTTTTATGAACGTCCAGATACAGAAGGCAGAGTCCACCGAGTCAACCGCTACGAAGGACCTCCAAGAGGTCTCCACGACGGTCGCCGTCAACTACAGGCTGAACCCAATCAAAGTCAACGAGATCTACAAGGACCTCAGAGAAGACTACGTCTCCAGGGTCATCAAACCTAACATCGAGGAGTCACTCAAAGCAACCACTGCTGAGTACAGGGCAGAGGAGCTGGTGACGAAGCGTGCTGTAGTAAAATCTACGTTTGACGATATTCTCGTCGAACGCCTAAGTGTGTTTAACATCGATGTGATAAGCGTAAGCCTCACCGACTTCCAGTTCAGTACAAGCTTCGCAGCGGCCATCGAGTCAAAGGTCATCGCGGAGCAGGAGGCGCTGCAAGCAAAGAACACCCTTGAACAGATCAGGTATGAGGCACAGCAACAGATCATCCAAGCCGAGGCAGCTAAGAACGCCACCATCGCCCGCGCGGAGGGAGACGCTTTCGCCCAGATAATTCAGGCAAACGCGACGGCTCAAGCGATCAAGCTCATCACCGAGCAGATGACCGCCGAGTACAGCCAGTACCTGTGGCTACAGCAATGGGATGGACAGCTGCCTGTCGTCTACTCGGGTGACGGACAGGGTCTGATACTGGACATCAGCCAACTCACAAGGGACACGGGTTAGACCCTGTCAAGCTCTGAAACCACGGGCCGTCGGCACGGCCAGTGATCCTGGTTTTTTTCATCTTTTTACTCTAGCGTGTTGTGGTGGAGTCGTCTATCTTCTCTCCTTGTAGCCTCCGAGGAGTCTCCACTCAAGCCACTCCACTACCCAGAGAATCCGCTCAGGGTCCCTCTTACGCGACCTGTTCATCAGGTAGATCAGCCCCACCGACATCAGGCCCCAGACGGGCGTGAAAGCCGCCAGCACGGGGTCTGCCTCTGTGATGGCGAAGTAACCCATCAAGCCGGTTATGCCGAGTAACACGGCGCTGGCCACGTAGTACCCCGCGTCCATGCGTCTCCTGATCCAGCGGAGCCTCTCCGCCTTCCGGGTGTTCAGCGTCTCCAGCACGCTTGTGTCGATGTCCTTCTTGATGAACTCTAGCACCGCCACCGCCTTCCTGTCCAGCTCGGTGAGGCTGTACCGTCGCTCCTCGTCTTTCTCAAGGAAGCCGTCCAGTTCCCCTAGGTGGTAGTTGAGTCTGCCCGTGCTTAGCATTGTCTCCCCGAGGATTCCCGTATAGTTCACGCCTTCGGGGTAGCTGCCCACGATCCTCAGGATGTTCTTACGCTCCGGGCTGGACAGCGCCCTTATCACCAGGTCGTCCAGCTCGTCCCAACCGTTCTTCACTTTATTTCACTGGGGGAAAGCATGGGAGCCATGGTTTTAAGCGTATTTGAACCACGAATCTTGACAAGAAAACTTGTCAACGTGTTCGTGGGGCTAGGGTTTGCTCGCGTATGCTCCCCGGGCGTTCACTACGGCTTTACCTGGCATCGAAGCCGTGGTGGTTCCAGGTGTGGATGATGCTTTGATCCTGGGTTTTTCCTTGTAGTAGGTTACTTGATATAAGCGTTTTTTTGGGGGCGCGTATTTAGCTGGTTTTAGTTGTTTTTGTATGTTTTTTTGCCTGTTTGGTGGTTCCCAGTGCGGGTGTTTGTGGTTGGGGTTTTCCCGGGTGCTTGTGTCAGGTTACTTGGTTTTATGGGAAATAAATTCCAAGTCGGGAGCAATATATTTTGTTACATGGGATAACGTAAATTTCTGGGCTTGGTTTGTTGGTTGGCTGGGGGTTTCTGTTTGTTAAGATCATCTAGGTGCTTGTTTCGCGTTTTCTCTGTGTAGAGGTAACGTATTAAAAAATTGGGTAAGGGCGGGTATCAGCTTTCCCGGTGTCTGAGTGCCCTTCTGTCTGGGGCTCCCCCGAAGCCTCGGAAGCCCTTTGCGTGATGGTTCAGGGGCAGCTCGACTCCAAACTCCTCGAGCTTCTGGGTTAGAGACCCCCTTATTTCCTCAGGTGTGGCTCCGCCTTCCCTGAGTTCCTGGATCTCTTCTCTTAGCTGCTGGAGGGCTTCGTGTTGCTCGTCGGTTAGTTCAGGTCTCTGGCACTCGACTCCGAGTTCCTCGAGGTAGGCCTGAACATTTTCCCTGATCTCGTCGAAGGTCACTCCCTCTTCACGCATCTCGCTGAGGGTCTCCTTGAGCTCTTGGCGCTGTCCCTCGTCTAGGCGGCCGACGAAGGGTCCACGCCTCCAGCCATTCATGAACTCTGGGGGGTTTGAGCCGGGGGCGTCGTCTTGGTCGGTATCCGCTGAGGCCATGTATATGCCTCCCACGACGACGGACAGCATAAGGAGCAGCATCGAAGTCAATGCAATCGTCTTGTTTCTCTCATTCAATCGGGGTGGTTCACCTCGAATCCTCCGTGCAATGAATCTGTTTTAAACGGTTTTCCAAGGTTTCGCCAGATTTTGATCAGATTTGGGTGTAAACTGGACATACCCTTAACTAGAGTTTTAATATCATAGCGGATAGATACCAGTGGTTCATCCCAGATGGCACCTCCCACGCGCACCTTCAGGCACCTACTCATGTGGCTTTTCAAGGGGACGCGGGGAGGCACGAACCGGGGACGGATCATCGAGGCCCTACGTGAGGAACCCATGAACACAAACCAGCTGAGGATCACGCTAGACCTTGACTACAGGACGGTGAGGCACCACCTGGAGGTGCTGGAGGACAACGACCTCGTCATCTCCGCGGGCAACAGGTACGGTAAGATGTACTTCGTCTCACAGAAGCTGGAGGAGAGCATGGAGGTCTTCGAGGAGGTATGGAGCCAGATGAAGGATAATCAGGATGAGGAGACGCGATGAAGAGGCATCATGCATTAGTTATACTGGTATTGCTGGCGGCTGCGGCGTCGCAGCTGGTGGCTGCGCAACCCGAGCCGAGGCCCAGGTTCCCACCGGACTTCAAACCTAGGTTCAACGAAACAGACCCCGACGTCCTCAGAGAGTTCGAGAGGCGTATAGAGATGTTCGTCACGGGGAGGATCATCGTCTCCTCCATCAACATCCTCCTCTACGGCTACCTCACCTACTTCTACATCAGGCTCTACTGGGAGAACGAGTCCAAGTTCAGCCTGGGCCTCACGGCGCTCTCCATCGCTTTGCTGATCTACTCCATAGCGAGCAACCCGTACATACTGCAGCTCTCTTGGAGGAGAGACCCCCTCTGGATGGGGGTATTCAACTTCATACCCGACGTCTTCGCCACCGTCGCGGCTTTGATCATGGTGTACCTCAGCAAGACCTAGGCGTGTCTCACTTCTTGCTTTAACCCCTTGTTAATTTTGATCAGATTTGGGTGTAAACTGGAAAAACCGCTTAATAGAGTTTCAGACACCTTGCCAGAAGAATGGAGCAACCAGATATGTGTGTAGTAAGGAAGCCGCGGGTGGCCGCGGTCCTGCTGGTTTTGTCGATCATAGTCGGGGTGTTTACCCCTCTTCAGCTTGTGTCCGCCGCAGCCGACGGCAACCTTCACGGCACCGTCGTCGACGAGGAAGGAGAACCCATATACCGTGTGAAGGTAACCGCGACCACCCAGACGGGCGGCGTCGAGGAGACCAAGTACACCAACGAAGACGGGTACTTCCGCATGAGCCTCGGAGGCAGTTACACCCTCGTATTCGAGAAGGACGGCTACGTTACCGAGGAGAGAAGCGTCCAAGTAACCACCGCGCCTACCGACAACCCGGAGAACGACGCCGTCAAGATGGGCGACATAGTTCTCGAACCCACACTGAAGCTCACGTCCACCGCGGTGAAACGCGTAACGAGCCCAGGCAACACCCTGCAGCTGACCTTCACGATAAACAACGGAGGAGACGAAGTAGAGGAGGTGGAGTTCTCGGTCTCTCAGCCCGAGGGCTGGGCTACGAGGGTGCTTGACTCTCTGGGCGAGATCGAGTCCATCGCCCTATCCCCCGGCTCCGAGAGCTTCACACTAGAGATCAGGGTGCCCTCGACAGCCATTCAGACTGGCGTCGTCTCTTTGATCGCTACCGGAAGCTCAGAAGCAACATTGAATTTCACGATCACCCCCATGGCGAGCACGGACGAGATCGAGTTAAGGTCAACTTACCCCTCCGTCTCAGAGGAGCTCGGCCAGAGAATCGAGCTGCCCCTAAGCGTGTCCAACGTCGGGGAGGTCACCAAGCTGATCACCTTCCAGACCGAGGCCCCCACGGGTTGGGAGATCAGCTACAAGACGGGCTCAGGACTAGTGGTGAACAGCCTGTCGCTGTCGCCCGACGAAACAGAGTCCCTTACCATCGAGATGGAGTCCCCGGTGGACGCGGTGGTTGGCGACTGCAGCGTCACCGTTCAGGCCGTTGACAGTAACGACATAGTCTGCGACGCCCTGAGCTTCAGCGTGAACCTCCGTCAACCGAAGAGCGAGCTGGAGGTCATCAGCACCTTCAGGGATGTCACGGTGGGGGCGGGGGAGACCATCACCTTCCCCATAGTGGTCTGGAACAAGGGGGAGAAGGACGCCGCCTGTCTGCTAACCGTGTCCTCGGCACCGGAAAACTGGGGCGTCGAGTTCATAACGGACGACGTAGCTGTGTCGAACCTGCAGATAGGGGCAGGGGAATCCATAACCTTCGACATAGAGGTCGAGCCTCCGAAATCCATAGCTACCGGGGGCTACGAACTGGAGGTGGCCATCGCTTCGGATGAGGGGTCCCAGACGCTTCTGCCTTTCAGCATCACTGTGGCTGGCTCATACGAGTTAACGCTTGAGCTTTCCACGCTTTACACATCCGTCACCATAGGGGACAGCGTCACCTACACCGCCAGGGTGACTAACAACGGTCAGACGGCGCTCACGACGCTCTATCTGGAGGCGGAGCTGCCCGAGGACTGGGAGGCGACGATCACCCCCGTGCAGTTGAACTCGCTCTCCCCCAGGGCGTCCACGACCTTCACCGTCGTCACCGAGACGCCGTCAGACGCCGTCGCTGGCGACTATCTTCTCACCATGAAGGCTGTGAGCGACCAGCTTGAGTCAGAAGAGATCGACCTGCGGGTGACCGCCAAGGCGTCCACATCCTGGGGCGTCATCGGGCTCGGCGTCGCCGTCATAGCGATAGCTGGCGCGGCTTACATGTTCAGGAGGTTCAAAAGGAGGTAGAGTGAATGAGTGAAAACGTAGTCGAGACATCCAAGCTCACTAAGATGTACGGGGACTTTACGGCTGTAGACCAACTCGATCTAGAGGTCGAGAAGGGAGAGATCTTCGGGTTCCTAGGCCCGAACGGGGCCGGCAAGACGACGACCGTGCTCATGCTGATGGGTCTCTCCGTCCCTACTTCGGGAACAGCAGTCGTCGGAGGCTTCGACATCGTAGAGCAGTCCAGAGAGGTGAGGACCGTCGCCAGCATACTCCCAGAATACAGCAGCCTCTACGGAGATCTGACGGCCTTCGAGAACCTAGACTACATAGGGCAGCTTAACGACATCCCCAAGGAGGAGAGGGAGAACAGGGCCCTCGAGCTCCTCGAGATAGTCAGCATGTCGGATTGGGCTGACGCGAAGTATGAGTCGTTCTCGAGGGGCATGAAGCAGAGGGTCGGCATAGCCTCGACCATGATGAAGCACCCTAAGATCGTGTTCTTCGACGAGCCCACGCTCGGGCTGGACCCCATCGGCACGCTGGACATAAGGAGGCTGATCCTCGGCCTCAGGAAAGACCAGGGACTCACCGTGGTGATGACATCGCACCTGCTTCACGAGGTCCAGATGACCTGCGACAGGATAGGCATCCTCAACCGCGGCAAACTGGTGTTGAAGGAGACGATGAAGAGCCTGAACCAGACCATGACCGGCGGCGAGGACCGGCGGGTAGATTTCAAGCTAACAGACGTGACCCTCGACCTCATCCGGGATCTGGAGTCCCTCGAAGGAGTCAGGTCCGTCACCCAGGAAAACGATCATCTATACGTCTACAACGGCGTCGAGAGCGACGCCGAGGTGTCGAGGACGATCACGGGGC
>CAZEMD010000128.1:0-6215 GCA_964513225.1 uncultured Candidatus Bathyarchaeia archaeon
ACGATGTAGGGGTATGCGATTGATCCTACCAGTAGAATTGCTAGTACTATTATTATCCCTGTCTTTGTATCAATATTAGACATATTGTCCAGACTTTATATGTTCATAAATTATTTAATACTTATCATTAACGTAATTTATGTGTAATTAATAAAATAAAAATAATAGAGGGGTAAATCATGAAAATAATATTCTGTTAAACATGATAATAACCATAAAAAACAGGTAAAGTATCTCAAGATAGAAACCTAAACCAAGGTACGTTACGGAGCCCAAACCGATGCCGCTGCCTCCCAGAGTCATGAAAAACAGGGGAAGGCTGACGATGGAAACGAGCAGAGAGACTCCGTATACGCGTTTGTCCCCGTATTTCAGCACTGTAAAAAGGGAGGAAACCATGGTCACCAAGCCCACGAGGTTTGACTCCAGGTTGTAGAGCAGCGTGATGGACTCTACTTCGCCGTCCTCGGTATAAACGACGTAGAAAGGAGAGAGAAGAATACGCCTCCCATACCTTACCTGTATCCTCCCAGTGTCCTCGTCAAGCGTCATGACCCTGTCGTATCCTCTCCACAGCCACGGCAGGAAGAGGCCGACGATTATCAGAGCTACTAGCAGCAGGTTAGCCAAGTACAGCCAGTCCCTCCTCCCGGAGAGACCGCCTGTAAGGGTTGAGCCGGTAGAACCCAAAGCAAGGGATGATTCATCCGCGGATATTTAATGGGTTCTACCGGGATCTATATATTGCCAATCTTATTAGTGGCGTCGAGCACCGTGAGGGTGTCCACCGTTGTTAGGTGATTTTAATGGAGAAATCAACCCATAAAAAAAAGTAGGGTCAAATGGGGGCCTGTATCTCGGTTAGCACCTCGCCAGGCGCCACGGTGTTTGGGTCGTTAAGGTACAGGTCCATCATGGGACCCGACAGTTCATAGCCTTCCCGGATGACGTACTCGTAGAGCTTGGCGTAGGCCGGCCCTATGGTCTCGTAGCTGCCCTTGTGGACGAGGCACGCGACCCTTCGCCCAGGCAGGTTCTTCACCTCCAGACCTGGGTCGCTCAGGGTCACCTTGCCCGTCACGGGCACAGCCACCTCCAAGTCGGCGTCCAGCTCCCTATACTCGTGGTCGTGGTAGATGGTCATGAAGGGCCCCACTATCTTGACGTAGTTGGCCTGGTTCTCGGGCGCCGTAACGGCGGCCATGATCTCCCCTATGAGCCTGCCCACGGTCTCCCCTATAGAGCCCTTGTCCCGCTTGCTCAGCACGCGGACGCCGGGCACCTCTTTGACGGATGGTTCAGACATGGATTCTTTCATCAACTCCGTTATGTGGTTGCTGTCGAGCAACGACGCGACACGCCTGAGCCTGTCCAGCTCCGCCCTGGTCTCCTCGAGCCTGGCGTTGACGAGGGCTGAGAGCCTCTCTTTGTCCCCTGCCTGCTCGGCTTCAAGGTACTCGGCCATCGCCTCCACGGTGAACCCAAGATCCGAGAGGTGCCTGATCTTGACGCCTCTCTGTATCTGGCCGCCGGTGTAGTACCTGTAGCCCGTGAACTGGTCCTTGGCCTCTGGGACTAGGAGCCCCTTGGCCTCGTAGTAGCGGAGGGCCTTCCGGGTGAGCCTGGTAACGGCGCTGAACCTTCCGATGGGTATCTGGTCGACTGTCATCGCTCAACCACCTGAAAGCGGGAGCCCTTCTAAAGGCATGGAGTCTGCCCCGGGGGAGACTCTCAGCATATAAACACTGCCATGCATTTAACGTCTACATGATAAGGCTGGACCTGAGGAAGGAGCTGAAACGCTTCTACACGGCGAAGAGGAAGCCCGAGCTCATAGACGTACCCGAGGGAAGGTTCCTCACCATATTGGGCAGGGGCGACCCCAACGGCCCCGAGTACCAGGAGGCGATGCAGGCCCTATACGGCATGAGCTACACCATCAAGTTCAGCCAGAAGACGGAGGGCAGGGACTACACGGTTATGCACCTTGAGGGCCTCTGGTGGGTGGATGGGGGCGTGTTCGACCTAAACGACCCGGCACCCAGGGAGATGTGGCGGTGGAAGAGCATGATCAGGCAGCCAGACTTCATAACCGACGGCTGGTTGAGGGGGCTGGGGACCTCCCACTCAAGGAGGATGGGCTCGGACTTCCTCTTGGCGTCAGGCACCGGTATCGCGGATATCAGCGCCTTGGTGTAGGGGGGCTGGGGGCTAATGAGCAGCTCCTCCGTGAGACCCACGTCCAGGAGCGACTGCAGCACCTCACCAATGATCTCCTGTGCTTATAGGCTTAAGGCCTCAGCACAGAGCCCAAACACATGGCACCTACTAGCTGATATTCAACACGTTAATTCAATAATCCCTCTTTTCTAATCCATTTTTTAGATTCCACAAGTTTTCGGAAGAAAGAAGTTTTGATTTTGTCGATTGTTTTTAGGGATTGTTTAATCCTTTTTGGTTTTTAAAGGAAACTCTATTCCACTAGCTTGTGCATGTACCTTGTGTATTCCTCTCTGGACATCCTCGGGGTGAAGTCATTTATAATAGACTTTGCCTTCTCAGCGTTGTTGTATAGAAGATCGATGCAGGTGAGCGCTAGGGCTTTTGAGGCTGTTATATATAGCAACTCTTTGTCTACTATTTTGTAGGATCTGCTGTGTCCTGAGCCCGAGACTCCGCCCATTCTTATCCTGCTGGTGGGCATGATGCAGGATATATCGCCTAGGTCCGTGGAGCCTGTTCCATGTCCGCCATAGATTACCTCTCCCTCTCCGACTAGGCATTTGCAGTTGACATCAAGAAGATCGTTAAGCTGCTCGTTGTAGATCAGGGGCATGTAGCCTGGCATGTCATTGATAACCACATCTCCTCCAACAGCGTTGGCTCCAGCTCTTAGTGCCCTGTTTACCTTCTTGTTTGCGTCCAATATGGCATCTATAGTTCGACCACGTACATAGGACTCTATTTTAACGTCTGAGGGCACATTATTGACTATCTCTCCGCCTTTGGTTATTATGGGATGAACCCTTATGGCGTCCTCATCCTTGAAGGTTTCACGTTGGGCGTGTATTCCCATCAGTCCCAGCATGGCTGCATTCAGGGCGTTAACTCCTTTGTGAGGTGCAGCCCCTGCGTGAGCCTCCTTTCCTTTATATCGCACGAGCTTGCCTACAAAACCATTGCTGCTTCCACCCACTACCAGTTTTCCTTCCTCCAGACTGGCTGCGTGGGTTCCTAGGCTTATGTCAATGTCGTCAAGTGCTCCCTGATGGATGAACTCCTGTTTTCCGCCAAAGAACTCTATCTCTCCTCTCTCCCTCAGGCTGTTCCTGAAATCCAGTTCTAGGTATTCCTCGGCTGGAACGGTCACCATAGCTATGTTACCCTTAATCTCATCGATTACCCCACTCTCTGAGAGCCCTATTCCCGCTCCTAGCATACTCGTCGTCTGGGCATGGTGCCCACATGCATGTACCGCACCAGTTACCTCATCGCTCTCAGGATGATCTGGCACCCTCAGCGCGTCTAACTCTCCAATTACACCTATAACTGGTCCCTCTCCCAAAGCTTTGAGGTAGGCCTTGGAACCAGTTATTGCTATCTCCTTCTCGTACTCCCAACCATAATCCTCATAAGCCTCCTCGACCAACTTTGAACTCTTAAATTCCTTATAACCTAGCTCAGGTTTACTCCAAAGGGTATCACCTATTTCGATTATTTCATCAGTCGCGTTGTCAATGGCATCTAAAACCCTCTTCTTAAGATCCTTATGAGACATCTCAGTTATCTAAATTATGAGCTTAACCATATAACTATAGTTATTAGGCAGAAGTTACAACCAATAAAAAGATCTTAATGCTTCCGGTGATATTAAGGTATATATTATAAATATCTAGGTTTTTGGTGTTGTTAATTATATCTCTGCTTCCTCAGGTTCTCTTTTACACTCTGATACAATAAAACCTTAGTTCCTTTTTTTATAAATTAATATATTATTTAATATAATGAAGAAAAATTCACATTTTACTCTTTTTATCCATTATAACTGACAATTGTTTAATATTCGATGATATGTCTTTGATCCTGTTATGAACAATCCAAATATAGAAGTAGACAAGAAGATTATGTCTGAGATTTATATCAAATCAGAGCCTATGGACAACCTGATCAAGCTCTGTGACATCTATGAAAGCCGTTGGCCAGGTACTCCCGGAGACTTAAAATCTGTAAAGTATATGGTGGAGACGCTGAAGAGTTATGGAATTGAGAATGCCCATTATGAGGCCTTCAAATTCATAGGTTGGGAGAGAGGAGAAGCCCAACTTGAGCTTAAAAGTCCATTAAAAAGACGGCTTGATTGTATCGAACTACCTAAGAGCCTTGGAGGCGTTGTAGAGGGTAAACTTGTTTTTCTGGGAGATGGCCCGATTGAGGTATATGAGGAAAAGAAGGATGAAATAGATGGTAACATTGTGATGGTTACCAGCAGAACGCCTCTTGGAATGACCAGGTCTCTACATAGAAGCGAAAAATTCATGCGAAGCGTGCTAGCAGGGGCCAGAGGATGGATATTCATGAACCACTATCCTGGATACGGACCACCAACCGGAACAGTGGCGCCACTGATACCTGCTATTGGGGTTTCACACGAGGTAGGTACATTTTTGAAAAGACGCTTAGATGAGGGGGAGGTCACTGTTAAAATAGAGACTACAGGCAAGAACGTAGAGACCGAGACTTATAACGTCGTCTGTGATATACCTGGGACCTCTGAGACCGATGAATATCTATTATCTGGCTCACACTATGATGGACATGACATATCCCAGGGTGCTCTGGATCCCGCATCGGGCACAGTAACAGTGATGGAGATGGCCCGGGTACTGAACATGGTTAAAGATAACCTAAAGAGAAGGATAAGGCTTGTATGCTTCGGCGCCGAGGAGATGGGCCTCTATGGCTCATACAACTATGTATTGAAGCACAGGGATGAGATTCATAACATGAGGTTCATGCTTAACCTTGACTCAGCGGGAGGCGAGGGGAGGAAGGGCGTCATCTTTAACGGACATCCCGAGCTTGAACCAATCCTACACAAAATAGCTAAAGAGGTTAAATCAGAGATGCCAACAGGACAGCAGGTCAGCCCATATGGAGACCTCTGGCCGTTCTTCGTAGAGGGTATACCAGGTGGCGGAGGCGGAGACCCCGATGCAAGACAGAGGAAGGGCGGTCGAGGTTACGGTCACACTAGATATGACACCGTGGACAAGATCAAACTGGAGAACCTTAGATTGGCCGCAGCCAATTATTCTAGATTCCTGTTTAGGATAGCAAACATGGATGATTGGCCCGCAGAGAAAAAGACGGAAAAGGATATCGCAGAGTTCATCAAAGAGAAAGGATACGAGGACACAATCAGACTTACAAAAAGGGTAAAAGAATACGTATCAAAATGGAAGGAAATACACCCAGAGACAAAGATTTGGCTTGAGACTACACCAACCGAAGACCTATTAGCTGTATACGTACCCTACAAATTTAATTCCTAACTTTTTTCATCTTTTTGTATAGTTACATGGTCTATCTTATAATCTGTTCAATATATTAAATTTTAATTTCACATACTATAGCCATATAAAAATTGATTATGATTATTTAACCTAGTTTTAAGTTGTGTTGTTATTTATAGGTTTTAATCTTGATATATTAAATATAATATTCATCTGGATGCTGCTAATCTTCTCCGTTGACGTATTCGTAATATATCCTGTAGTCCGCGCGCGGACTCTGGTGGGTTGAGAAGTCTTAGACCTAAACGACCCGACATCCAAGAAGCAGTGGCGGTGGAAGAGCATGATCAGGCAGCCAGACTTCATAACCGAGGGCATGGTGGAGGAGGCTCGGCCCAGGGTGCGGGAGAAGAGGGGCCCAAAGGCTGACGAAGTCAAACTGGAGTCGTTCCATGAGGGCCTAAGCGCGCAGGTGTTTCACGTGGGTTCATACAGCGAGGAGGGCCCCGCCATCCAGCTGCTCCATGACTACATCATGGAGCAGGGGTACCGGATGCGCGGCGACCACCACGAGATATACATGAGCGATCCAAGACGGAGCAAACCGGAGAAACTGAAGACGATCATCAGACACCCAATTGAGAAGCGCTGACCGCCGCCGGCCTCTTGCAGGCAGCCTGCGTCGACGGCAATCAGTCAGAG
>CAZEMD010000129.1:0-6207 GCA_964513225.1 uncultured Candidatus Bathyarchaeia archaeon
GGGGCTGGCCGTCGCCGCCAGGAACATAGCCATAGCCGAGGAGATGGGCCTCGACATAGTAACCATATGCAACGGGTGCACCGAGGTCCTCACGAAGGCCAACAAGGAGCTCAAGGAGGACCCCGCTCTCAGGGACGAGGTCAACGAGGTCCTGGCCGAGGCGGGGAAGGAGTTCAGGGGCACCGTGGAGGTCAAGCACTACGTCAGGGTGCTCAGGGAGGACGTGGGCCTCGACGCAATAGAGGAGCGCATGGGGAAGAGCCTCGGGGGCCTCAGGGTGGCCAGCCACTACGGTTGCCACATGCTGAAGCCCCGGGAGATACTCATGAGCGACGACCCGGAGAACCCCACGGTGATGGACGACCTGGTGGCCACGACGGGCGCCGAACCCATAGACTACCCCAACAAGCTGGAGTGCTGCGCCGGCCCCGTTATGGGGGTCAGGGAGAACGTGACCTGGAGCGTCGGCCTCGAAAAGGTCGAGACGGTGAAGCGGCTCGGCGACGCCCTCGTGACGGCCTGTCCCTTCTGCTTCCTCACATACGAGAGGTGCCAGCTCATGCAGGACGAGAACCCCAACCTACCGGTCCTCCACATACCCCAGCTTCTGGGGCTCGCCATGGGCATGGACACGGACGAGCTGGGCATAGGCCACAACAAGGTGCCTTCCACGGTGGTGTTGGAGATGCTGGAGGATTGACTACGAGTAAACTAAGGTTCGGATTCTACTGGGCCGCGAGCTGCGGGGGCTGCGAGATCGCGGTCCTGGACATGGACGAGGCCCTGCTTGAGGTGCTAGAAGTGGCCGACGTGGTGTTCTGGCCGGTCGCCATGGACGTGAAGTACGGGGACGTGGAGGCCATGCCGGACGGCTACATGGACGTCGTGTTCTTCAACGGCGCCGTGAGGAACTCGGAGCAGGAGCACCTGGCCAGGCTCCTCAGGAGGAAGGCGAAGACGATGGTGGCGTTCGGCTCATGCGCCCACACCGGCGGCATACCGGGCCTGGCCAACGTCGCGGACAGGGAAGAGATATTCGACAGGGTCTACCTCTCGTCGCCCTCGACGGTCAACCCGGGGAAGACGGTGCCCCGGACCGAGGTCGAGGTGCCCGAGGGAAAGGTGACCGTGCCGGCGTTCTATGACACCGTCATGCCCCTAGACAAGGTCGTCGACGTGGACTACTACCTGCCGGGCTGCCCTCCACCCTCTTCGCTGGTGCTTGAGGCGGTCAGAGCCATCGCGTCCGGGCGGCTGCCGGCCAAGGGGTCCGTGCTGGCCCCCGAGCTGTCGGTCTGCGACGAGTGCCCACGCAAGAAGGAGAACAAGCAGATCACGGAGATCAAACGGATAGTGGACCATACCCCCGACCCCGACAGGTGCCTCCTGGAGCAGGGCTTCATCTGCATGGGACCCGCGACGCGCGGGGGGTGCGGGGCCAGGTGCCTTGAAGCCAACATGCCTTGCACTGGCTGCGGCGGCCCCTGCCCCGGCGCCATGGAGCAGGGATCGGCGATGATCTCGGCCCTATCGACCATCCTGGGCCTGGCGGCCGAGAAGGAGGAGGGCTTCGACTTCGAGGAGCTGCTGACGCAGCTCAAGGACCCCGTGGGCACCTTCTACAAGTACTCGCTCGCGGGCAGCATAATCAACAGGAAGGTGAAGCGATGAAGACGGTTACCATAGACCCGATAACCAGGCTCGAAGGCCACGGCAAGATAGAGATATTCCTCAACGAGGAGGGAAACGTAGAGAACGCGTACCTCCAGATACCCGAGCTGAGGGGCTTCGAGCGGTTCTGCGAGGGCAGGAGAGCCGAGGACATGCCCATAATCACTCCCCGCATCTGCGGCGTCTGCCCGGTGGCCCACCACCTGGCCGCCGCCAAGACCCTCGACGCCGCCTACGGCGTGGAGCCCACGGAGACGGCCAGGAAGCTCCGGGAGCTCATGAACTGCGGGTACTTCATCTACGACCACACCCTCCACTTCTACTTCCTCGGTGCGCCTGACTTCGTGGTGGGCCCCGACGCCCCGCCTATGGATAGGAACATCTTCGGCGTACTCAAGAAGGTGGGCCTCGATGTGGGCAGGGAGGTCATAAGGCACCGCGCCTACGGCCAGAGGATCACGGAGATCTTCGGCGGCAAGGCCACCCACCCCACGTGCGGCGTCCCCGGGGGCATGAGCAAGGGCCTCAACGAGGAGGAACGGCAGAGCATCGAGGACATGGCCGGGAGCTGCGTCGAGTTCGCCAAGCAATCCCTGGGCATCTTCGACGACGTGGTGCTCTCGAACCAGGACTACGTGGACCTCATCCTCAGCGACCCGTACCAGCTGAACACGTACAACATGGGCCTGGTGGACGAGGACAACCGCGTCAACTTCTACGGCGGCGAGATCAGGGTGACCGACCAGAGGGGCAGGGAGCACGACAAGTTCCGCGAGCAGGAGTACCTGGACCACGTCTGCGAGCACGTTGAGCCGTGGACCTACAGCAAGTTCACCTACCTCAAGGACGTGGGCTGGCGCGGCTTCACCGACGGCCCAAGGAGCGGCATATTCAGGGTCGGCCCCTTGGGCAGGCTCAACGCCGCGGAGGGCATGGCGACCCCCCAGGCGGACGACGAGTACAGGCGCATGTACGAGACGCTGGGCGGCCGGCCGGTCAATTCCACGCTGGCGTTCCACTGGGCGCGCCTAGTGGAGCTGCTGTACGCGGCCGAGCGCGCCATGGAGCTGGCCACGGACCCAGGGATCACGGGCACCGACCTCCGGAACCCGGTGGGGGAGCCGGGGGAGGGCGTCGGCGTCGTGGAGGCGGCCAGGGGCACCCTCATCCACCACTACAATCTGGACCGGGAGGGATTGGTGGAGAGGGTCAACCTCATAGTGGCCACCACGAACAACTACGCCGACATCTGCATGAGCGTCAGGGACGCCGCCAAGGGCCTCATCAAGGGCAACAAAGTGGACCAGGGCCTCCTGAACATGGTGGAGATGGCCTTCAGGGCCTACGACCCCTGCTTCGGGTGCAGCACCCACTCCCTCCCAGGCCAGGCCCCCCTTCAAGTTAACGTCTACGATGCGGGGGGGCGGCTCGTAGAGACAGTCCAGAGGGGCTGACACCCCGTGAAGACTCTAGTTATGGGCGTGGGCAACCTCCTCAGACGCGACGACGGCGCCGGTGTCCACGTCGTCAACAGGCTGAAGAGGCTCGCCCCCCAGATCGACGCCGTCGACGTCGCCATGGGGGGCGTAGAGATCCTTGAGGCCATGAGGGGCTACGACAGGGTGATCATGGTGGACTCCATCACGACAGGCACCGAGCCTGGGACGATCTACCGCGTGAACATAGCCGGCGGCGAGGAGGCTCCCCGGTTCTCGTCGAGCCACGGCGTGGATCTGGTGACCACGCTTGAACTCGGGAGGATGCTGATGCCCGGGGAGATGCCCCCCGAGCAGTTCCTCATCGGCATCGAGGCTGAGGACACCGTGAATTTCAGCGTCTCATGCACTCCACGTGTGGAAGCCGCGGTTGATAGAGTCGTGAAAGATATACTCATATTTTTGGGACAGCGAAACGATTTTGATCTATAGCAACAGTCTAAGATTGTGAGGCATATTTCTAGTTCCCGTTAGTTCATGCTTAGGCTTGTCCTGTAGCCGCCACAAGAAATAAATGGTGGACTGGGGGGGATTTGAACCCCCGACCTCCTGGTTGCGAACCAGGCATTCATACCCCTGAACTACCAGCCCTAACCACAGAGAAACCGACGCCCACGATAAAAAGCATTCCCAAACCACACGAAAAACCACAGGCTATAGGATGCACCCGAGAACCGCGGGCCATATCCTTCGTCTACTGGAAGATCCTCTTTCCCTTCCTGCCCTCGTCCCTGACCCCCGGGAACTTCTCGCCGTCATAGTCCGGGCAGAACCCTGAGAAGCTCATCCAGTCCAGCAACGGCTCACAAGCCGAGTCGATGCCACACTCGCCGTCCTCGTTGTGGCTGCAGTCCCTCAGCTTACACTCTGTTCCCTTGGCCATGACAACCCGAAAAACATGGGACATCTGTATATATAAAATATATACTGCTAGCCTCTGAGGCTGATGGAGCGCTCCTCGACGCCCCCCGGTCTGACTATCAGTATGTCGATGCCGTCGCCGCTCACCGCGTCACGGGCCACGGCTGCCTTCACCGCCTTGACAGCCAGCTCCGCCCCCGCATCACAGTCCAGTCCCTTGCTGTAGTCAGACTCCAGGACGCCCATGGCTATGGGGGCGCCGCTGCCGGCGGAGATGAAGTCGTCCGGGATGAGGCTGCCCATGAGGTCCATGCTGTAGAGGCTGGGCCCGTCCTCGTCCACGCCCCCCACCACCGTCTCCATGAGGAGGGGCATCATCCTCCTGTTGAAAAGCATGTTGCTTATGAGCTTGCTCATACTCTTCGTGGAGATGGGCCTCCCCTTCTCAAGCCTAAACAGGTTGGCGTAAGCAGACGCCTCCCGGACCAGGGCCTGCATGTCGCTCATGAGGCCCGCGAAGGCTAGGCCGATGTTGTCCGTGAGCTTGAAGACCTTCTTGCCGTGCCTGCTGCTCACCAGCCGCCCCCAGCTTACCCGTTTCTCGCTGGCCAGCACCACGCCGTCGCTGCACACGAGGCCCACCGTCGTCGCTCCCTGTATCTGCTGGTAACCCATCTCTGTTCACTTTCCATCTCTCTGTACGGTAGGCGCGATATATACGTTGCTTAAAGCCTGTAGACCCTGCTCCCGTCTCTTGGCCGCCCGGGCTCAACCTGGTAGCCCAGGGCCTCCAGCACGGGGATGACGCTGCGCACCCCTTCTCCTCGGAGAACCTCCTTGGCCTCCCCGAGGGTCTCCACGCCGCCGAGGGCGCCGCTTATCTCTTCGAGCTTCCTCGGCGTCACGAGGACCCCCCCAAGATCCCTGTACTCGTGCCCTTCCTCCCTGATCTCCTTGAGCAGCTGCTTCTCCGTGACCCCCAGCCGGTGGGCCAGCCGCTCCACCACTATCACCTCGCCGTGGGTGGGCTTCCTGGGCTCCCTGGAGGGTATCTCTATTATGAGCTCCTCCCTGTGGGGGTCCTTCTTGAGGAGGTCGCCGTGCTGGTCGCTGCTCAGATCCATCACCGCCGGGTCCTTCCTCCTGGTGGGGTAGACTATGGACGCCTTGAGGGACCATGACCCGGCTTCGAGGAGCCGGGCCGCGAACTCGTCGATCCTCGCCCCCCTCTGGGATAGCCGTCTCGTGGGCTTGAGCTTGATGTATGTCGAGGCGCCTCTCCCGCGGCCTTCTATCCTCGTTTCGCCTATTCTTTCCGCCAGCCGGCTGAGGTACTCGTCCCGTTCCGTTGTCTCGGCGTAGATGCTCCTGGAGTATGATAGCAGGGCGACGGTATTCGCGTAGTTATAGTAGCGGTTGAGCTCCGCGGGCTCGGGCTCGCTGAACTCGGCTAGGACCTGCTCGTCCTCGAGGTCTCCGTACAGGCTCGCGTCCAGCTGCTCGACGGTTATGCCCAGTCTCTTCGCCACCGAGGCGAGGACGGCCACTCTCTCTTTCTCCGTGACCACGACCCTGCCCGCTGCCTCCCTGAACACCATGGCCCTGGCCTCGATGGGGGGTATGACCGCCTGGCTCTCGAACAAGCACCGCTCCTCAAGGACGGAGGACAGGCCCCTGACGAGCCGGTAGTTGTACCCCAGCTGCTCGCAGTCGGAAAGCGCCTCGGCTAGCGCCCCCCGCTTCTCGCCCACGTGGCTCCCGATGGTGGCTATGAGGGTCTTCGAGAGGCTGACGTCTTCACCGAGGAACACGGGCCTTATGACGCTCTTGCGTCTATAGACCCTTATGTGCTCGGTGGGCAGCGTCACCGCCTTCTCCTCCGTGCGCTGATGTAGGTCTCGGCCGTCCCCTCGGAGACCAGCTCATGGAGCACAGCCTCCTTGCCGGGGGTCTTGCGGAGTATGCGGCCGAGGCGCTGGATGAACTGCCTGTTGCTACCCGAGCCGCTTATGATGACCGCCATGCTGGCGTCGGGTACGTCCACCCCCTCGTCGAGGACCCTGCTCGTAACTATCCGCCTGTAGGTTCCATCCCTGAAGCCGCCCAGTATATCCTCCCGCTCCGCCTGGGGCGTCTGGTGGGTTATCGCGGGGATGAGGAGCTCCCTGCTGAGCCTGTA
>CAZEMD010000130.1:0-6197 GCA_964513225.1 uncultured Candidatus Bathyarchaeia archaeon
AGCTCGACTGGCCCGAGAACCCTAACGGAGCCTACCACGACATCGCGGGCATCTGCAACCCCGAGGGAAACGTCCTAGGGCTCATGCCTCATCCTGAGCGCGCCTACTATGGCTATCTGATGCCTGAGTGGACCAAGGAAAGGCAGCCGCCCCACTACGGTGACGGCTACCCATTCTTTAAATCCATAGTGGATTACGTGGAAAAGGAAATGTAGGAGCAGGTTAAAAGGCGTCTTTAACCTGCTAAATTTTTACATCACTAATTTCTTTTTGGGAGGTTGTAGAGTACCCTCGCCCGCGCCCTCTCCAGCTGTCTTATCGTCCTGCCCAAGTCTATCTCTGTGGGCTCCCCGAGCCTGCCTCTGATGTAGCTTAGAGCGACGACCTGCTGGTTGAAGTTTATAGTCATCTCGGGTGACAGATAAATAATCTCGGCGCTGCCGAAGCAGTCCGGGAACATCTCCCTGTACTTCTCCTCCCACTGGAGGTGGTCGTCTAGGCTCGTGTGGTTGCCGAAAAGCAACAGGTTGTACTTGCCGTGGATCGTCTGTATCGCTATGGGAATGTTTGGGTCTATGATGATCTCGTTGATGACACGCTCGTCAAGCTTATTGAAATGGACGAGGATATAGGTGAGGAGGTAGTTGGGCGGGACAAAGAAGTTGGGGAACCTGCACACAGGTTCGCTCAGGAGGCGTGCATCGATGAGAGACTCTATGCGTTTATCGACGGTCTTCCTGTGGAGCCCCGTCTTCTTACAGAGCATCGATATGTTAGTCTTTATGCCTTTACCGTTTACGAGGCATCTCATCACGTCGAGGTCCAGCTGCTCCAGCTCGTAGCCTCTCAGCTTGAGGCCGTCGTTCTCATTGAAGTCCTTCTCTATTAGGTTGATGCCGGTGCTAGGGTTGTACTTGATCATGAGCTGGTTGCTGAAGTATGCCGTGCTCGAGTAGAAGAAGGCGTCCTCCTCGTCCACGCCGTAGTTGATGTTGAGGATGCTGGGGATGCTCGATATCCATATCTGGTAACTGGTTATGCTCTCATGATAGGTAAAGAGAAGGGTGTCATACTCCCCCTGCCTGGACCTGAACGCGGCGAATATCTGGGGATCCTCCTTGACCCACTGGATGATCTTATCGGTGCAGTCCTTGCAGTCGGGAATGTCGAGCTTCACGACTGCTAGAAGAGGGTAAACCATGTACAAGCCGTGGAAGGGGTAGAACGGGTTCTCTAGGATGTTGTGTTCAAACACGGCTTCGACGCTCTTCTTGATGGTGTTCCTGTGCTTCCCGAGAATCCTGGAAAGTTCGCTGATGTTGACACTTACGGCGTTCCCGGATACCAACTCCTCCATGAGCTTGAGGTTATCCGCGTCTTCTAACAGTTCTGACATCTCAGACATACGGATGTGACTATAATTTATATTTTTCGTTTCAGTAAATACCATCGTTGACCAGATCAAGGGTGTTAAATGCCAATAAATGCCACCTCATTTTCGATAAACATTCTACATAATGAGCCCATGATAAATAGCGTTTTTTAACATTTTCCCCTCTTTTTCTGTAAACTCGGTTTATATCAAACATGTAATTACTATCACCCAGATGGAGGAGGAAGAAAGATGGGATATCAGAAGGATGATGACGCGGTCTTCTTCGGGCCCGGCTTGACGAATCAGGAACTCGATAATGAGTTCAAGACGCTCTACGACAGCCTCATGGTCTACAAGAACAACATATTCCACCTCGTGGACACGGTCTGCACGGACTGTGAAGCGGGTGACAGACTAGCGAGAAACATAGCCGAACGCGACACCGCTTTGCTTCAACGCCTCGTCTGCAAGGAGTGCGAGCAACGCCAGATGAGGAGGAAGGCCAAGAAGGAGTCGGTGGTCGAGCAGCTGAGGGCCGAGGGCAAGAAAACCCTGTCCTTGGAGGCGATCATGAATGCTAGGGTCGGCTCCATGAAGGACATGCTCGGGGAACAAAGGAAGTAGGCCAGCCATGCAGGAGCTAACCCTCAGGCAGGTCCAAGAGACGATGCTGGAGTCCCAGGAGGACAAGAGCCTCCGGGAGATGTTCATACACAAGTCGCCGTGCGCGGAGGAAGGGGTGGGAGCGATTTTCTTCGCCGTCGCGGGGACGCCGCCCAGGGGATACGCCATGTTCCTGCCCGACGGAGAAGACGGGTGCGAGGGCACGTTGCACGTGTTCGACCGGCTTGGACTGAAACGCAAGATACTGCACTGCAGGATTGACGAGCTGGCGAGCTGCGAGGGCAACGACGTCTGGAGTCCGAAGGTAGCCGCACCGGTGATAGAGGCATAGCCAGACCGATGGATTCGGTGAGAGACAGGAATCATCGGGTGAAAACTGGTGAACACTGAGACGCTCATCGCGGTGAACATAGGGTTACCCATTGTCTCGGCGCTGGCCGCATTTCTGTTTAACCATAGGAGGGCTCGGGAAGGCATCGTCTCTGTGACGGCGTTGACGCTGATAGTGTCCTCGCTGCTGCTTTTTCTAAACGGCGGCATGGAGCTGAGCCTAGGGCACTCATTCGAGGTGATTGTGGTTGTACTTGACTTTGTACTTTTGTTATACTTCCTCTACCAAGGTTTCAAGGCTTTAAGCTGGCAGGTTATCGTCCTTTCGCTGGGCCAACTTGCCCCGGCGGCGTACTTCGAGTTTGTTTTAGAGACGCCTCCCGTCGAGGCCATCCTGGTCATCGACCGACTCTCGATATTAATGACTCTCATAATCAACGTAATAGGCTCGATAGTGCTTGTCTACGCCCTCGGGTACATGGAGGAGCATGAGAGCCACCAAGGAGGGGAAAGCAGGCAGAACCTGTTCTTTTTCTACCTCGTGCTTCTGCTCGGGGCGATGAACGGGCTCGTGTACAGCAACAGCCTCTACTGGCTCTACTTCTTCTGGGAGGTCACGACTCTCTGCTGCTACGAGCTGATAAGGTATGAGGGGACAGAGGAGGCGACCGAGAACGGGCTGAGGGCTCTCTGGATGGGGCTCGTCGGCGGCGTCGCCATGATCGCCGCCATGTACGTGGCCAACTACGGATATGGGACCATCGCCATCGACGAGTTGCTCGCGGCGATCCCCAGCCGGTACCTGTACCTTACCTTCGCGCTGATGGCGATAGCGGCCTTCACGAAGAGCGCCCAGCTGCCCTTCCAGAGCTGGCTGATAGGGGCGATGGTTGCTCCGACCCCGGTGTCCGCGCTGCTGCACTCGAGCACGATGGTCAACGCAGGGGTGTACCTCGTACTGAGGGTGGCGCCCGCCATCCAAGGCACGTATCTTACTTACGGCATCGCCTTCATAGGGATCTTCAGCTTCATGGTCACCGCGATCATCGCGCTCAGCCAGAAGCTGTCAAAGAAGATACTCGCGTACTCTACGATAGGCAACCTCGGCCTCATTATATTCTGCGCGGCGATGAACACGCCTCTCAGCTATTCCGCGGCCACCATACTGTTGCTGTTCCACAGCATGAGCAAGGGGCTGTTGTTCATGTGTGCGGGTGTGATCGAGAACCGCCTCCACACACGCCAGATCGAGGACTGGAAGGGGCTGATCAGCAGGCTGCCGGTGACCGCCGCTATAACGATGGTCGGAATGGTGAGCATGTTCCTGCCTCTCTTCGGCGTATTGCTGGGCAAATGGGCGGCCATAGGCATCACGGCTACGGCGCCCCTTTTCCTGTCCATAGTCATGATAGCGATGATGGTTATAGGAAGCAGCGCCACGACCCTCTTCTGGGCAAAATGGCTGGGGCACTTCGCCATCACGCCGATGTCCGACTCGGAGCCAGCCAAGGAGAATCTGCCAGCCACGTACAAGCTCAGCCTATACTCGATGTTGGGGCTCGTCATCGCGGCCAGCCTAGGCTCGGGGCTCGTCCTGAACAGGTTGGTGGCCCCAATCGTCGCCATGAACTACGGGAAGGTGTGGGACACGAGCATACTCGTGCTCTCCTCACAGATAGGGTCGTTCATGATACTGCCGCTGTGGGCGGCGTTGGCGGCCGTCTTCATAGTCGGCGGCTTGATATTCAGGAGCAAGGGCGGCGTAGTTAAGCCACCGTACATGTCGGGAGAGAACGTGGAGGGAGAACCCGAGGCGTTCAGGTCCACGGCGGACGGCGTCGTGAAGTACCAGATCGCCGGGATGTTCTTCGACCCTGACATAACGGAGTCTAGGTGGGTGCCCTACAGCACACTCGCGGGGGTGTTCCTCAACATGATACTGCTTGCGCTGGTGATACTATAGATGGTGGACACGATGAACTTTCGATACATGGTTCCGATACTCTACGTCTTGGCTACGCCGCTGATGGGCGGCCTCATGATGGGGCTCGACCGAAAGATAACCGCCCGCATGCAGGGCAGGGTGGGGCCCCCGCTGGTGCAGCCGTTCTATGACGTCATAAAGCTCTGGGGCAAAGAGCCTTTCATCTCCAGCCGGATGCAGCCCATACTGGCGACGGGGTACCTCGTGTTCGTGTTAACTGGGCTGACGCTGCTGGCCCTAAAGGCGGACCTGCTGCACATACTGTTCACCCTGACGCTGGCGGACATATGCCTGATCGTCTCGGCGTACAACTCGGAGTCCCCCTACAGCAACCTCGGCGGTCGCCGGGAGCTGCTGGCCATGCTGAGCTACGAGCCCATAATGGTGCTGACGGCGATGTCGATACAGATAGTGACTGGAAGTTTCCTCGTATCAGGGATATTCAGCTACGGGACGCCGCTTCTGCTTGTGATGCCGGCTGCGTTCATCGTTCAGATACTCGTCCTGATAATCGACATGAAGAAGAGCCCATATGATGTGTCTGGCTCGGGCCACGCCCACCAGGAGCTCGTCAGGGGGGTCTACACCGAGTTCAGCGGCTACACTATGGCGCTCGTCGAGCTGGGACACTGGATCAAGACGGTGTTCATATTGAGCCTGATATGCCTGTTCTGGGCACATAACCTGCTGTTCGGGGCGGTATTGGCGCTGGCGCTTTGGTTCTTAGCCATACTAGCCGACAACATATACCCGCGGCTCACCTGGAAGAGCATGCTCAGGACCACATGGCTCACCGGGTTCACGTTGATACTGGCTAACTTCGTGGTCCTCATCGTGCTGGAGGTGATCTAAGTGGGGCTGATGATGAAGGCGAGGCTCAAGAGCCTCTGGGTGCTCCACTACGACGGCGGGAGCTGCAACGGCTGCGACATCGAGATACTGGCAGCGTTGACGCCCAAGTTCGACGTTGAACGGTTCGGCATCGTCAACATAGGCGACCCCAAGCAGGCCGACGTTCTGCTCGTGACGGGGCCCGCCAACCACAGGAACCAGAGGGTGCTGCGGAACCTCTACGACCAGATGCCTGAACCGAAGATGGTGATAGCCGTCGGCACATGCGCCTGCACAGGCGGCGTGTTCCACAACTGCCCCAACGTGCTGGGCGGCATAGACAAGGTGATCCCGGTCGACGTCTACGTCCCGGGCTGCGCCGCGCGGCCCGAGCAGATCATCGACGGAATAGTTCTAGCAATGGAGAAGCTGGCGGGCAAAGCGCCAGAGGAGGAAGAGTGACATGATGGATCAATTAGCACTGAGAACACAGACAGAGACCGGGGTAGAGCAGGAAACCCAGGTTTCTCCAGAGACCCTGTTCCTATACGTCAACCAGTTCAAAGCGCAGGGAGCCCGTTTCATAACGATCACGACCCGCGACATGGGCGACGACTTCCAGGTCATCTACCACTTCGAGAAGGATAACCAGGTCTATAACCTGTATATGACCGTCGAGAAGGAGAAGGTCGTACCCAGCATCACGGGTCTCTACAGCGTCGCGTTCATAGCCGAGAACGAGTCACAGGACCTTCTTGGCCTCAAGTTCTCAGACATGAACATAGACTTTGGCGGCAAGATGTTCAAGGTGGCGCCCGACGTAGGCACCTGTTTGCTCAAGATGGTTGACGGCCCCCGGCCCCCCATCATGCGTAAGCTAAGCAAGTGCACCGAGGAGTGCCCCGCCATGGTGGACATCCCCAGGTACATAAGGCAGGTGGAGAAGGGGGACGTCGAGGGTGCATACAACACCATCATCGACCGGGCTCCCCTGCCCGCCATCCTCGGCAGGGTGTGCTTCGCGCCGTGCCAGGAAGGCTGCAGGCAGGAGCT
>CAZEMD010000131.1:0-3791 GCA_964513225.1 uncultured Candidatus Bathyarchaeia archaeon
CTTCTCGTTCCTTATCTGGCCCAGCCGCCGCTCCACCTGCTCCACCCCCAGCTCGTCGGTCTCCACCCTGTCGCCGAACCCGAGGCGCGCCAGCTCCTCCAGCCTCTGCTCCTCCTGTAGCCTGACCTTCTCCGTCTCCAGGGTGAGGCCGCCGGCCCGCCTCTCCGTCTCGGCCCTCCGCCTGTCCAAGCTCTCGATCCTGTTGTTTATCTGCCTCAGCGTCCTCTGGTGCCGCTCGTATACCCTGCTGGTGGCCTCCACCTCGGACGTGACCTCCCTGAGCAGCCCGTCCACCTCCTCGATGTCCTTATCCACCTCGGCGAGCTGTCCCCTGATCTCCTCGGCCTCGACGCCAAGCGCCTCTATCTCGTCCCTGGCGCGCTCTATGCCCTGCTGGGCCTCCGCGATCTTGAGGGTCAGTATCCTGTCCACGAAGCCCGACTGTATGGTCCTGTCGTTCTCCATGTCGGCGATACGCCTCTCCAGCAGCCCTATCTCGTGGTTCACCGTGTTACGGTCCAGCTCCATGCTGGCCACGTCGCTGAGCTTCACCTCCCTGAGCTCCTCGATGCGCTTCTTGGCCTCCCCTATCTGCTCCAGGGTCCGGGCCTTCCTCTCCTCCAGGGTGGCCTTGAGCGCATGCTCGTTCTCCATCTCCTCCCGGGCCTTCCCCATGCTCTCCACGAGCATCCCCATGTTGTAGTCCAGGCGCTCTATGCTCTCCCGGGTCGCTTTCATTTCCTCCTCGATGCGCTTCACCCGCTCCTGGCTGTCGTCCATGTACTGGGTGAACTTGCGCAGGTCGAAGCCCGAGGACTTGAGCTCCTTCATCCGGGTGCCCAGCTTTCGCCTCAGGTCCCTGATGGTGGTCGAGAGGTTGTCTATGGACTCGTCCGTGGGTATGAGCTTGCTCCAGTCGGGGGGCCTCCTGTAGTAGCCGCCCTTGACGCCGCCGTAGGCGTCGAAAACGTCGCCGCTCCTTGTGACGGCCCGGTACCCCTGCGCCGCCACCTTCTCGGCGGCGTCGGCGTCCTCCACTATGTAGGTGTCGCCCCACACCATGTACACGGCTGGGGCGTACAGGTCGTCGTACCTGACCAGCTCCGGGACGGCGCCCACCACGCCCGTGATGTTGAGCTCGGGCAGCTTCTCAGGCTTCACCAGCCGGTTCAACGGTATGAACCGCGTCATCCCCAGCCTGGTCTTCTTGAGGCGCTCAACGTTCTCCTTGGCCACGTTCAGATCGTCGACGACCACAGCGTTTATCCAGCCGTCGGCGGCGCTCCTGACGGCCCTCTGGATGGGCAGATCGATCTTCAGGAGACCCCTGAAGGGGCCGTGGTAGCCGTCTATGGCCCCCGCCTCCCCTATCTCAACTATCCTCTCCAGGGCCTTCTCCTCTGTGACCACGTACCGCCACAGGTCCTTCTTGGCGGTGAACTCCGTGATGGTGGTCTCGGCGTCCTTGGCCAGCTTGTTGGCGCCCTCGATGGTGCTCCTGATGCTGCGCTGGTGCTCGACCTGGTCCTCCACGGTCTTGATCATGTCCTCTAGCTTCTTGGCCTCCTCGTCCTTGAGGCTCTCGTACTCCCTCAGCTTCCCCTCCAGGGACTCCCTGCGCTCCAGGTAGCTCTGGCGGCGCTCCTCTAGGCCGGTGATCCTCTCCTCGATGGCCTCGGCGGTTATGGCGTGCCTGTTGATGTCAGTCTCGATGCCCGTGAGGCTCTCCTGCATGGGCATCAGGGACTCTGTGAGCCCCTCCAGCGCCCTCTGGTTCTGCTCCGCCGTCTCCCTTGCCGAGAATATGTTCTCGTTGAGCTCAGCCAGCTCTGATCGTCTGCCGTCGAGCTCCTCCCGCAACTGCTCCTCCAGCTCCCCCAGCTCCTCCAGCTGGGTGTTCCGGCCAGATATCTCGTTGCGGGAGCCCTCTATCTCGGCCTCCCTGTCCTGTATGTCCGCCTGGAGGGCCGTCTTCCTCTGATCTATCTCCCTGAGCCTGGCGTTGAGGCTCTCCTTAAGCGTGTTCTTGCCCACGATCTCGGACCTGAGCATGGGGAGCCTGGTGTTGCCCCGCTCAGCCGCCTCCTTGTTGAACTCGTCGAGCCTCCGCTGGGCCTCGGCCCGCTCCTCTACGAACCTCTCCCTCTCCTCCTCCAGACCCTCGATCTCTTCCCGTCTCTCGGCTATCTGGCCCTGGATCTCGCCCAGCTTCGAGTCGAGGGCGTCGAGCTGGCCGCTGATCCTGTAGGCGTTGAGGCGTCTCTCCTCCTTGTCCAGGAGGTTGAACGCTATGGCGTTGTTCCTCTGCTTCTCCAGCTCGTTTACCTGCTTCTTGATCTCCTCGATCCGGGCGGTGGCCACCTCTATCTTCCTCTCCGCCTCCGTGAGCCTCGCCCTTGCGGTGGCCTTCTTCTCGTCGTACTCGGTGATGCCCACGAGGTCCTCGAGGGCGTTCATGCGCTCGCCTGGCGTGAGGTCGCTGAGCCTGGTGGCGGTTCCCTGCAGCACGATGTTGTAGCCGCCGGGCGTTATCCCGGCCATCTCTATGATGTCCAAGACCCTGCGGCGGCTTGTGCGTTTGTTGTTGAGGTAGTACGAGCTCTTGCCGTCCCTGTCCATCTTGCGGCCTATGCTGACTGTGGACCTGTCGACGGGTAAGCCCCTGTCGGTGTTGTTGAAGTAGAGGCTCACCTGTGAGACCTGGGCGCGGCCTATGTGGTCCTCGCCGGCTCCGTCGTAGATGAGCCCGCCCAGGTCCGGGGCTCTCATACGCTTGCTTCCCAGCTCGCCGAGGACGAACTGGACGGCGTCGAGTATGTTGCTCTTGCCGCTGCCGTTGGGCCCTGTGATTATGTTGAACCCCGGCTGGAAGTTGAGCCTGATGGGCTCTCCCCCGAAGGACTTGAAGTTCTTAATGACTACCCTGCTGATATGTACCACTCAACTTCACACTCCTTTGCGTCCTCCCCCAGATTTTTTATAGTTAAATCTAGATGGTAACCGCTTTCTGGTTACCATTTACGTGTTAACAATTCAAGACTGACGTTCGACGGAGCCGCTCTAACCCGTGTATTACTACGTATTATGATGGGATTATGGGCCACCGTGATCAACCCTGAGTTGCTCTCACTATGTGAGAATAATACAATCGAAACGAGTTTTTTAAGTCTTCCCTAACACCAGTTCAAAGCAAAAAACACATCGATCCACGTCGACAATTGAAAAAAACACGAAACCCCTATTTACCGAACCGACGCCCACGAAGCTGATAGCTCCTTATGGCCCTCATGAGATCGATCTTGCGGAACGCGGGCCAGTAGACGTCCAAGATGAATAGCTCGCTGTACGCCCCCTGCCACACCAGGAAGTTGCTCAGCCTGGACTCGCCAGAGGTCCTGATTATGAGATCCGGGTCGGGCTGGGGGAGATGGGCGGTGTACAGGTTCGCCTCGATGTCGTCCTCGTTTATCTTCTCCGGCTCGATCTCGCCGCTCTTTACCTTGGACGCGATCTTCCTCAGGGCGTCCACTATCTCGGCCCTCCCCCCGTACGCAATAGCGATGTTCAGGTAATACCTGTCGTAGTCCTTGGTGGCCTCCTCCACCTCGTGGATTAGACCCTGGAGGCGCTGCGGCAGCGTGTTGATCCTGCCGATGGCCCTCACCTTGACGCGGTTGTCGTGAATGTGCCCGGACGTGGTCACCTTCTCCAGGGTATTCTCGAAGAGCCTCATGAGCTCCTGGACCTCCTTCTCCTCGCGGTTGAAGTTCTCGGTGGAGAACGAGTACAGG
>CAZEMD010000131.1:3801-6165 GCA_964513225.1 uncultured Candidatus Bathyarchaeia archaeon
TATAGCGTGACTGTGTTGACGCCAAGCTCTATGCACCAGTCGAGGAACTCCTCGACCTTGTCGGCGCCCTCCCAGTGGCCCTCCCACGGCACCATGTTCTGGCTCACGGCCCACCTCCGGTTCCCGTCCATGATGACGCCCACGTGGCTGGGCTTCTCCCCCGTGTCTATCTGCTTCTTGAGCCATCTCTCGTAGACGCCGTATACGCCGATGACTGAGAGGAACTCGTAGAGCATCTTTCCAGCCATAGTCCACGGCTGCGTAAATAAATGGTTCGTGGATCAGGACTCCCCGCGGGGAGACCTAGCGAAAGCCTCCCTGCCAAACCTTCGGTATATGAGAATCACAGCGATTATGGTGGTGGCCACGCCCGCCACCGTGTAGAATATGAGGGGCGAGAACAGGGTGAGGGTTATCTCGGGGTTCATCAGCACCTCGGTGGACTCCAGCACTATTAGCCGCATCCAGAACAGGAATATCAGGCCGACCACGTTCTCCCACATCGTTATGGTCTTCCTCTCCAGTATGTAGTCGCTCGCCGCGTCCCCTATGATGACCACCCCGATGCCCAAGGCTATCAGGTCCGTGCCTCTCATGAAGAAAGCAGCGGCGAGGTCCGGAAGGTGGGTAGCCCAGAAGGAGAGGTCCCAGAAGGGCTGCGCGGGTTCGGGTAGGAACGTCCACGCGTACACGACGCCCTGATAGGAGCCTAGGACGCCGAGTATCGCCCCGAGCCCCTTGGATAGTAGCATGAGCCACCTCTCTGCAGGAGGTAGCCGGGGCCGCATCGCCGCGAGCCTAGCGTCCAGCCCAAATCCCTTGATGAAGAGCACCAAGCCCAGAACAAAGGCAACCATCATGCCGGCGTTCTCCACCTGGCCGCTGGCTATTAGGAAACCGAAAAGCACCAGCAGCACCCCGGGTACCCCGAGGCTCACCCTGCTGTAGTAGGGGTCCTCGACCATCATCCTCAGGTACCTGAATATGACGGCCCAGGTCTCCTCGATACGTTCGCTGTGCTTAACCACGACGTGGTGGATGCTGGTTATAGGTACGCGGCTCTGGATGATGGGCACCAACTCTTCGTCGGCGAAGCCGTCCGTCACAAGTATGACGCCCGTCGCGTCATAAGCCTCCAGAATCTGGTTGAGCTCCCTCACCATCTTACGGTCAGCCTCTACGCCGCCGCGGCTCGACCCGCTTATGGTAGAGACCTCGAAGCTCTCTTCAGGGTACTGCTTCATCATCGTGTCATAGAGCTTGACGGCTCCGAACATGGCGTTGGCGTCCGCCTCCTCAGGGTCCGAGATGGCCAACGCCATCGCGGAGTGAAGCGTCTCGTCCCGCCCGACGATGGGAGTGACTATGCCTCCCTTGGTACCGATGTCGTCGTCGCCGTCGATGCAGACGATGAGTGTGCGCTCGGTTGACGCCAAACTCGTTCAGCAAGAAATGGGTAGCCGAGGATAAATATTTAGGGGTTTAACGTACGCGGAAATAAAAAGGGATTTTAGCCGCTAGATCTCCAGATCCAGCGCCTCCTTCAGCCCCTTGTACCTGTTCCTTATGGTGACCTCCGTCACCCCGGCCGCGTCTGCTATCATCTTCTGGGTGCGTTTCTCGTCGCACATGACGCAGGCTATGTAGAGGGCCGCGGCGGCTAGGCCCATGGGGTCCTTCCCCGCCGTTGTCTTGAGCCTGGTGGCCCTCCGCAGTATGTCGACTGCCGTCTGCTGGGTCTTCTCGCCGACCCCCACCTTGGCGGCGATCTTGGGGACCCTAAGCTGGGCCTCGGGCTTGGGCATCTGTATGTTCAGCTCCCTGAGCATGAGCCTGTAGCACCTGGCTATGTCCTTCTTGTCTATGGGGCTCTGGGAGGATATCTCTCTGAGGGTGCGCGGCGTCTGAGTCATCCTGCACGCCGCGTATAGGCTGGCCGCCGTTATGGCGCTTATGCTCCTGCCCCTGACGAGGCCCTTGTCCAGGGACCTCCTGTATATCACGGCGGCCTTCTCCTTGATGCTGGGGGGTATGTGGAGCTTGTCGCTGAGCCTGTCCAGCTCCGCCATGGCCTGGGCCAAGTTCCTGTCCACGCTGCTGTGGACCCTGCTCCTTATCTGCCACTTCCTGAGCCTCAGCATCTGGAGCTTGGTGTCCATGGGTATCTTCCTGCCGAAGGCGTCCCGGCCCACCCTGCCTATCATGGTGGTGAGGCCCTTGTCGTGGACCGCGAAGCTTAGGGGGACGCCTACCCTGCTCCTGCTGTCCTTCTCGGCCGGGGTGAACGCCCTCCACTCCGGACCCTCGTTGAGCATGCTGTCCTTCATGACGAGGCCGCAGTCTCCGCAGATCAACTCCCCGGAG
>CAZEMD010000132.1:0-6163 GCA_964513225.1 uncultured Candidatus Bathyarchaeia archaeon
GGGATACCTAGACCTGTTCGTCGGCTATTTAAAGCACATGACTAATCCATAAGGGTAAAAATATGACGAAATGTGCATGTTCGCAAACTCCCAGCCGTTTGCTGCCTATGAGAGGTTTTAATCCACCTGGTGAAAATACTTGACAAAAGAGTTGCCAGCTAGTATAATTGTTGTTGTATACTACAACGACAATGTAGATTGTAATAGCAAGTATCAGTGTTTAAATATCTAATAGCCTGCAGGGTGAGGAAGTAGTATGATACTGAATCTGAAGGAATATCTGACCGTACCTGAAGTAGCTAGGAAAGTCGCCTTAAGTGAAGAGACTATACGAAGGCAAGTTCGGTCAGGACAGTTAAAGGCTGAGAAAATAGGAAATCAGTGGTTTATTCATGAGGAGAACCTCTCTGGTTTCATACGCACTCGTAGGTCACAAGATGCTAGGAATAAGGAATAATAAAGAGGTCCATTGCTGGTAGTCCAGCATAGCAGACGGCAAAGTAGCAACCACATTTCGTGAGGGGCATCTCTAAATGACAAAGGACGTCAGGAAAGCAAGGCAACGGTACAGGAATACACCACCAATCAAGGAGGTAATTCGAGAATTTCTTGTGCGAAAAAAGGATGGGGCATCTGTACAGGAGATCTATGAGTATGTCCAACGATTTGTGACATTCACTTCTAAGACACCGCGCAATTCCGTATTTTCTGTCCTCGTGAGAATGCAGAATGTGGAACGGGTTGGCCCCGGAACATATAAACTCACTTCAAGAGGTAATTAGATTCTTGGAAGAAAATAAACCCACGCCTAACGAATCACAAAAGCTAGGATTGGGTGCTAGAAACACTCAGTCAGTATCGACAGGACAACTGTTCGAGTCACCGGAATGTGTTGAGCCAAAACTACTGGATACAGTTTCGTGCATAGACTGCATTAAGGGGATGCGCTCTCTTCCAGATAAATGTGTTGATATTGCTATCGCCGACCCACCGTACAATCTTGCTAAGGGAAACGTCTGGAAATGGGATAACTCAGTGGACTTGCCTGGCTTTGGTGGAGACTGGGCAAAGGTTATGGTTGACTGGGATGATATGCCACTAAAAGACTATCTATCCTTTACTCTAAGGTGGCTATCAGAGTTAAAGCGTGTGGTACGCCCCACTGGTTCCCTATGGATTCACGGGACTTACCACAATATCGGGATTATCAATTTTGCCCTGCAATTATTGAAGATTGAGATCATCAATGAAGTAATTTGGTATAAGCGCAACAGCTTTCCAAACCTGTCTGGTCGTAGATTGACCGCGAGTCACGAGACGATTCTATGGGCTCATACAGGAAAGAAAAGACAGTATTACTTCGATTATGAGGCCGCGAAGAACTTCTCCTTTGCAGAAGATTCCTTCAAGACTCTGGGGAAACAGATGCGGACTGTCTGGGATATTCCGAACAACAAGGACCCAGAGGAGATACGATATGGAAAGCATCCAACACAAAAACCTTTACGCCTGCTGAAGCGTATGTTCGTACTATCAGCCAAACCTGGGCAAACATGTCTGGTCCCTTTCGCCGGAGCTGGGAGTGAGTGCATTGCTGCTAAGGCTAGCGGACTTCATTTTATTGCGTTTGAAAATAATACTGAGTACGTGGAAATTTGTACTAAGCGTCTAAGCATGTTTTCACGCCATCCGCCTTTTCACCCTATAGCGAATGATGAAACAGGAAGTGGACACACGTTAGTGACAGTGAGAAACCTTGTGCCGAAGGATACAGTCAGGCAGCATATCAAACATATACCGTCTTTGATAAAATGGACTGGCAGTAAGCGTTCTCAGGCTCTAACGATAGCCTCCTATATTCCTGATCATCATCGGTATTTCGAACCCTTCGTGGGAGGTGGGGCAGTTCTTTTCACTGTTGCGAGGCCATCATCTGTAGCTGGCGATGTATATGAGCCATTGATAGAACTATGGAAAGTCGTACAATGTCATCCTCAGTTCTTGATAGATAATTATCGAAAGCAGTGGCACGCCCTCCAGAAAGATTTGCCAGACTATTTCTACGAGGTCCGGGATAGGTTCAATAAATTAAAGGGCCCTCTGGACTTTAATTTCCTGCTACGCACTTGTGTAAATGGCATTGTTAGATTTAACGAGGCAGGGGCTTTCAACAACTCTTTTCATCTGTCACGTCCCGGGATGTCACCTGATAGATTCGAGTCGGTGGTAAACATATGGCATGGTGTAGTAAAGGGCGTGTCATTTGTATGTCAAGATTACGCTGAGACTCTTCAAGAGGCACGTCGGGGTGATTTTGCATATCTTGACCCACCCTATTTAGGTAACAAGCAAAGATATACAAAGAACATTGACTTTAACCGACTCTATGAGGTGTTGCAGGATTTGAACCATCGAGACGTGAAATGGGCTCTGTCATTTGATGGACGGAGAGGTAGTCGCAACATGCTACAGCCAATCCCCCGGGAGCTATATGTAAGACTCATCTCGATCGCAAGTGGAAACTCCCCGGTAGGCAAGGTACTTAATGGTCCTGTAGAGATGGTAGAAGAGTCGCTGTATCTAAACTATTAGAGCTCGCGGACGGTTATGTTAGTACTGGCACTAGATATGCCTTGCATGAATGTCTTCATCGTTTGTCCTAGCTTTGTACACGCTCGTGAGTTGATTGTGCAATAACCACCATCCTTACTAAACTCCAAGCCAAGAATAAGATCTGAGTTAGCACGATTAGCGATTCCTTTCAGTTCCGACTCTTTATTCATAACGAAGGCTACTGCGGATGCGAATTGGACAGAAGTACGAGGTAAGATTGTAGCAGCCTTGACCCAAGAATCTTCTGGCCCTGCCCTTTGGACACTTGGTGCTGTTGCGCTAAGATCAGTTACGTATTTGATTAGCCGAGGTCCGATGTTGGATTCTACTTGGTTCGCTCGCTCCTTAGATTCGATGACCAATACTATCGGGAGAGAGTTAATATCAAAAACCTGGAATAAGTGATCAGGACGCTTAGCATCACTAGCGGTAACTCGAGGAAGGGATAACCAGCGCAACTCAAGAGATTTGTCCGTCGTTAGAACTGACATGCCACTCCAATCACCTCCTGGTGGATTACACATTCCTTCGAACACATGTGTGTACCCAAGACGCGAAAACAGTAAATGAAGAACTGTATCAACGTCATTTTCCCCAATCCGTTCAGGAGTAGGTTCTACCAATATTGATGCAGTTTTTTGAGTTGGTATGCCAGCTTCCCAATGAGTGCGCAGGAAAGATCTTGTCTGTGTATCAGCGACAGTGCGGGAATCAATAAGGATCGCATCACTCACCGTCAATATTGCTTCCCAGAGCCCATTTTGTTGCATCAGATTCACCGGGTCGTTATTGAGGCGATCCCACGTAGCGGCAGAAGCTGGGCCATAAACAACTGTAAGTAAATCAGACTCTTCCCCAATGAGCATCCGTGCCATAGGAGCCAACCCACGATCAGGACGAGCATCGTCTCCTCGAGGTTTAAATCCCATAACCCAACAGATAGTTAAATCTTTTTGCTTGGTTATCCACTGGATAAATTCAGATGGTAGACCCGGGTAAAGTGATACCAATCCCCTTATGAAAGAACCTCGTTCCATAGCAGGAATAACACATATTGGCAAGTTCGCTGACGATAGCCCAACCGCATGCATAGCAGCAAGTGCCATAAGGTCTTTTGCACTGCCAGTGAGACTACTAATGTACGCAGTTTTTGCCCATGACATAGGAGCTTTTTGTAAGCTATACTGGGCAAGCGTACCACCGCTTAAAATGAATTCATATGCCTCCTCCCATTGTGCTGGTGCCAAGGTATCACTACGTTTCCGATTTAAAGCTAGCAACTTTACAAGTTCAAGAGCCTTGTGCTCTAAGTTATTCTTTGATTCTTTGTAGTCCCGACCACCGATAAGATTGCGAATTAGTTTCAGTAGATCAGCGTGACCGAACACATTACTATAAGCTGCGATGGTAGCTTCACTAGCCCCCGGGCTAGGTACAAATACTGGAATTACTGGTGTATTGAGGGAAGCAGCTAAGGTAAGGTAGCTAAAAGGTACTGCAGGGTTCGGTAGTCGAGTGGCTTTTCGAGAACGACCAGCACCCAGTTCATAGCCACCCAGTTCTGCAATATAAACATAGGGGATCCCAGCTCGTGCAAAGGAGTATGCACGGCCATTTCGTTGCCAAGCCTGGTTACCAGCAGGTAAAGCTCCACAGTACTCGATAGCAACGAGTGGTTCCTCAGAGGTAGGCGTCGTAACTCTCGTGAGGATTGCATCAGCAACTTCCCGGATTGGTCCCCCTCGGTCTCGGACTAGTGCCAGAATATCTTGAGACCATCGGCTAAAGCCTGGTAGGAACGTAAAGGTCATAGGAGTGGCATAACTTACTAATTCTAGGTGAAATGATGGGCAGACAGCTGATCCAAATGGTCCATCGACGTTAATTGTCTCACTATTCAAGGCATCTATGATCAGCGATAGTGTTCTTTCGCATTCTACTATGTTATCTCCGTGAATCTTGAAGATAAAGTCTGTAATATTCTTTAATGTATCCAATTATTTCCTTACCACACGGAAAGTTTATTGATATTCTACCATTAAATCTTTTGTTCCAAAAGCTATGAGCGGAATGATAAGCATTTTCGAAAGCGCTAGAACGTGATATTGATTCAAAATATGTGGGGGAGTAATATGTAGGCAATAGGATTACAGCCTTACAGGCGACAATCAACCCGCCTATATGAAACCTAGCTGGAGGAGCAAAGATGATCAACGAGAATAAATTGAGGGGACTCTTGGAGGAGTTCAATAGTCCGCGGCCCGAATTTAATGGGGAAAGTTACATCACTCGAAGGAGAGAATGGTTTGACAGACCCATGGAAAGAATTAGGACTCTCTTGAATAGGGATAGACTAAGTGGCCTTACAGTGGGTGAGGCGCAAAGAATTTACAAGGAAATGACTGTTGGTGGACCACAGCTATACCCAAGGAGCTTCATTGAGAATGGCATAGAGAGAATTCGCCATTCGTTGGATTACTTACTTTATGGAGAGGATCCGCTCGAAGCGCGCTTTTTCAACGTGGTCGAGAATGTAGATAGTGAATATTACCTTAGTGGTGTTGGTCGTGCTTTTGCTTCTACTGCATTATTACTATACGACTATAGGCAATTTGGTGTCTGGAATGGAGCTATTGATGGCGGCCTGACAAAGCTAGGTCTCTTCCCTCGCAAGAAACGAGGAGAACATTCAGGTCAAACATATGTCAAGGTTCTTGACATTCTTAAGGAGCTACAAAAGAAATGTGGATTTCCAGACCTTAGTGTAACAGACGAATTCGTTGAGCTAATCTACCACGGAAAGATCGGGGAGCAGATTGTTGAGCAACCACCCCTAATAGAGGAAGAACTGACTAGTGAACTGCCCACGTCGGAAAGAGAGGATATCCACCTGAAGATTCAGTGGATGCTTGCACGAATAGGCAACTGGGAGGGACATGATGTCTGGGTGGCGACTAATGATTATAGAAAGGAATTCAATGGTGAGAAATTTAGATCCTTTTGTTTAGCTGACTTACCTGCCTTTGCTGGTCCCGAAGTTCTCAGAATAGCTAAGTCTATTGATGTGATATGGTTCAAAAAAAGGAGCGCGCAGCCGCTTCGTTTTTTTGAGATTGAGCATACCACAAGCGTTTATTCGGGCTTACTACGTTTGAATGACGTGAAAATAGATTATCCTCTGCCTAAGGCTACTATTGTTGCACCTCGAGAAAAGAAAGGCATTTTTGAAAGCCAGATTTCTCGACGGACATTTGTGCATAGCGAACTAGAAGGAGTCTGTGAATTCATGGAATATGGGGATATAGAGAGGCTCTTTGATTCGGAAAAGGTGCGTACACAGATGCTAGGGAGGTAAGTTCTCCCAATGCAAGAGGAGCTTTATTGACAAGCTTTGTCAGTCGCTGAACAAAAAGTATCACTCTCAGATATTAATAACGCCGCCCAGTGCTCTCGAACCTTTACTCAACTTTACAGTGACTGCACTTTCTAGCGTAGTGTGCAGTACATCTGCCATAAATTGATTATACTTTCCCATATCAATCCTGTAGTG
>CAZEMD010000133.1:0-6150 GCA_964513225.1 uncultured Candidatus Bathyarchaeia archaeon
CCGAGACGCTGGAACAGCCGAAGCCCCTCGACGTTGGTTAAGATTTTTTAACCTTCGCTCCCTGAGCAACACGTGGTTTGAATTGAATCTTGAAATGAAGATCAAGGAACTGATGAAGAAGGACCCACTGGTGGTGAAACCCTCCGAGAGCCTGGCCGCGGTGTCGAAGAAGATGGTGGAGAAAGGCAAGGACGTCGTCGTGGTGATGGACGAGGAAGTGGTGAGGGGGCTTGTGACCGCCGAGGACATATTCTTCGCGATGAAGAGCTACGTGCTCGGAAAGAACATGTTCGAGGAGATGCCCATGGAGGTCAGGGACATGAAGGTCGCTGAGCTCATGAGGGCTCCCTCCGCCATGGAGTTCATGCAGGCTTGCGGCCTCACAGGCCACAACATGTGCATAGTCCTCGGAGAGGAAGACAAGGCGGCGGACGCCATAAGGGTCATGGCCATCGGCGGCGTCGACCACATACTCGTCGTCGGCGACGAGGGAGTAGCAGGCACACTCAGCGAGGCAGACCTGATCAAGGCGTTGACGTAGCCTACATTTTTCTATCCAACGTTTTCTGGCACATGTTTTATACGGTCTAAACCGGAGTCTTCAGCGATAGACTTGACCAGCGAAGATGAAGTTGAGCTGCGGGACTGGATAGAGCACATAGTCCCAAGGTACATGCAGGAGGGGAGGATGCCCGGACTCAGCGTAGCAGTGGTAAGGGAGGGGGAGACCCTGTACGCTCAGGGATTCGGGGCCCGCGACCCCAAGAAGAACCTACCCGCCACGCCGGACACCCTCTACGGCATAGGCAGCATCACCAAGAGCTTCGTAGCCATAGCGGTAATGCAGCTCGCAGAGCAAGGCAAGCTGAGCCTCGACGATCCCGTCAAGGAGCACACACCCTTCAAGCTGGGGCTCCCAGGGAACCCCATCAGGATACGTCACCTCCTCACCCACAGCCTGGGGCTACCCAGCGTGGCATCGTCCAGCGTAGCCCTCTACAGGGGCGTAGGAGCCGACACGGGCATCCCCTGGGGCAGTGCCGACGACTTCTACAGGCTCGTGAACGGGGCGCAGGACGAGCTGGTGGCGCCCCCCGGCGAGAGGTTCTTCTACCACAACGCGGCTTGGAGGATGCTGGGCCACGTCATCCAGGAGAAGTCGGGGATACCGTTCCACAGGTACATCAAGGAGAAGATCCTGGAGCCCCTCGGTATGACGCGGTCAACCCTCAACACAGCGGATTTCTACGCAGACCCAGACCACATAGTGCCTCACTGGAAGAAGCCCGACGGGACCGTGGAGCCTAGCAGGTTCCCGTACCCCAACCCCGACGACAACCCCGGGTTCAGCTTCATCGCAGCGGCGGGGGGCATAGCCAGCAGCGTCAACGAGATGGCGAAGTACCTGAACGCCCAGATAGAGAAGGGCGCCTACCCTAGCGGGAAGCTCGCCAGCGCCGAGTCGTTCGAAGAGATGCAGACGCTGCACATCCACCGCCCCGATGGCTACTACGGCGAGTACGGCTACGGGTACGGCCTGGGGATAACGCCGGACTTCCATGGCCACAAGATGGTGAGCCACGGCGGCAGCATACTGGTCTCCACGGCGTACATGGCTTTCCTGCCGGACGCCCAGATGGGAGCAATTATGATGGGAAACAGCGCGAGCCTACCCTACGAGGACATAGCGGAGGGCGCGTTCGCGGTGCTGCTTGGCATGGACCCCTACGAGGCTGTCCCACGGCTGGCCATCAAGGGGCGCATGGATCGGCTCGCGGGGAGATACGAGATCTACAAGGGCATCGAGAGCGTGAACGTGGTGAAGAGGCTGGGGATGCTATACCTTGAGAGCAAGACGCCGTTCGCCGAGACGCTTCAGCCCCTCATCCCCGAGGACCCCTCGCTGGAGTCCACGGCGTTCTACACGTTGATGGACGGAGCCAAGTCCCCGGTGGAATTCGTGGTCCACGAGGACGGCCACGTCGATCTGTTCGTGGAGAGGTACTGCTTCCACAAGGCACCTGGTTAATTTTTTCATCATTTTATGTTATTTTTATCCCGTGTTTTTATATGAATGAAGCAAAAAAAATCGGTGTTTACGTCTGTTTTACACCCGTTTTCATGAGGTAGTTATTCTGTTTATCCCTGTTTACGAAATAACCCTATATCGACGGGCGACTAGGTTTCCCTGTCAGCGTTGAAGGTAAACAGAGACGTAGTCATAGTCTTAGCTGTGTTCACGCTGTTCGTGTCCTCGACCACCGCGTGGTACCTAAACCCCATCGTCGAGGAGAAGACACGGGAGATAGTGTCCATCATCGAGACCCCCTTCGTGGTGCTCCAGAGCGACTACGTCTACCTGGGCAACAACAAGATCGTGTTGACGCTCGAGCTGGAGAACTCGGCCATGACCACCCAGAGCACCAACATAGAGGTACAGGCCCTCGACTCAAGCGGAGAGATCATACTGGACGACGACGTGGAGATGATACAGAACTCCACAGCCCTAGACATCCCCCCGGGGGGCACCTACACTGAGAGCTTCACGTTCGAGAAGACTGGGCTGAGGACCGAGCTCAACGTGTTCCTCATCATACTGTGGTGGGACACCACCCAGGGCGTTTTCACCAGCGGCGGAGGCACCTCGATAGCGCCCAAGGCATTCATAGCGTACAGGTCCTCTGACTTCAGCGGACCCAAGTTCCCGAAGTACAGGTTCTACGATCTCGAGTGGAGCGCGGTCCAGCAGCTCAACGAGCCCGCAGACCAGGAGGTCCGCATGGTCAGGTCTGCGTGGAACCCCGCGAGCTCCATGACGGACAACGCCCTGATAGTCCTCCTCACCAACCAGGAGTACGTCGACGCCTACAAGTACGACGGGTTCAGCTGGAACTTCGCCAGGCTGGGGCGGATATGGAAGAACGCGCCCATCGACAGGGTGAGGCCATTCGACTTCGAGTACGAGTGCCTCTCGGGCGACGCGGTGATTGTTTACAAGGACAACAGCACGGACCCGTCCAGAGACCTCGTGTACAGGGTCTGGGACGGAAGCGGCTGGACGGACCCCGCCTACATAGACGACCCCGCTGGGAGGAAGGAGTACTACTGGGTGACGCTGGAGTCTGACCCCCTCACCGACGAGATAGCCATGATCGGCGTCACCAGCGACGGCAACGTCAACTGCTGGGTCTGGGACGGCTCCTCCTGGGGCCACCACTACCTGCTCTCCACGTCCGTGACGGATGTGGGGTACGAGGCGGCGTCCATAGCCTGGGAGTATAACTCGGGGGAGGTGATAGCGGCGGCCGCAGACGGCCAACACATAGACGCGGCTAGGTACACCGGATCCTGGAGCGGCATGGGCAGCTTCAGCCTCGTGCTGAACCCGAATAGAAGGACACCTGACGTCAACTGGGTCGTGCTGAAGCCGCACAGGGTATCTGGCTCGGACAGGGTCATGCTCATGGCGTTGGACGATCGCGGGAAGCTGTACACCCGGCAGTGGAGCGGATCTTCGTGGCTCAGCCTTCCCGAGCTGATGGACGATGATCTGCAGACCGAGCAGAGCAGGTGCTTCGACGGCGACTGGATGCCGACGGGGACCTCTTTCATCCTCTTCGCGGGGCAGTTCAACACGCAGCAACTCAGCTACAAGGTCTGGTCTCCGAGCGGCTGGAACCCGTCGGGGCAGGCAGCTGGAGCTACTACAGCGGCGCCACCAACAGGCAGGAGTGGATACAGGTGAGAAGCAACCCCAAGGGGGAGTACCCGGAGGTCATGGTGGCGACGGTGGACTCATCGGACAACCTGGTGGTGACGGCGTGGGACGGAGCCACGCTGCAGGATCAGACCGTAATCACGACGGAGACGACTACGCTTTACGAGGCGTACGAGCTTGCGTTCACCTACAACCCATAGCAATAAGTAGATCGCTCTCTCTGATGCTTACTGGTGTATTTTTGGCTGAGGAAGATAAGATGCTTGCGGAGCTCGTGAAGATCAGGGAGGCTTTGACTGCGAAGCCCGCGCCTCCGCCCGAGCCGCAGGGGATCTGGGAGGAGTTCATCGACTTCATCAACAAGTACGGCGTGATGGGGCTCGCCATCGGGTTCATCATAGGCAGCGCCTCGAAGGACTTGGTGAGCGCGCTGGTTGCGGACATACTCATGCCTGTGATCACTTTCTTCATACCGGGCGGCACGTGGAGGGAAGCCACGCTGTCTGTGGGGCCCATAGTGCTGTCCCTGGGCCACTTCGCGGGGGCGCTGCTGGACTACCTGATCATCGCGTTGATAGTGTTCTACCTGATGAAGGCGCTGAAGAGGACAACCCTCGAGTAACTTAAACAGCTACTTTTTTCAAACCGCTAAATCGTTTCATCCTTATTCAGTAGATGATTTGTCAAGAGATCGACTGATTATGCGCCTCGTTTCGATTAATCACCGAGGGACGCCAAGAACCACATTGGCAGCTAGGAACTGTCACTGCAGCCCCTGTACAAGGCTCTGCCATACACATAGCCTGCGGCGTACAGGATCAGCTTGTCGTACCTCCCCGGGACGAAGGGGGAGAAGCCGTATATGTGTCCGAGGTTCCCAAGCACAACTGAGACCCTGACAAGGTTGATCATCCAGAGCCCTGACAGCGGGAAGCTGAGCGCCAGAACATGCAGGCCCGGGTGTCTACCCAGGACAGCGTGCCCCAAGTAAGCACAAAGACCTACAACGCCCATGATGACGAGGTAGACCGCCATGCCCAGCCACGGCCCAAAGGCATCGACGATCGGCGCGACGATCATGTTTGCCTCCTCTACGTGCTCGAACATCGTCAACCCCAGGAGGGTCGAGGCCGCGTCCAAGACCGAGAACAACGCGTGAACCAGTAACGCTTGAGCCATCCGCCGTCTTAGGCAGGCGTCACCTGACATCAGGCTACAAATGGCTCCATCCGTATTTAATTAATTGAATGTAAACCTGATCCATTTACAGCTCAAAGGTTGGACGAGTCTAGACATTAGACGACAGCCGCAGAGCCGTAACAGCCTGCGGACTACGGTTTCAGTCTCCGCCGGGGCCTTGGTTAAGGGTCTTACCCATTAGGAGGATGTCGTAAAGCTCCCCGTCCTGACTCTTGTATGCTTCCACCCTCCGCCCCTCTACGTTGAACCCGAACTTCCTGAAGAGGTGCACAGCCGTCTCGTTGTCTGCCACCACCTCCAGGTTTATCCTGTGGAGGCTGTGCTCGTTCGCCGCGTTGAGCAGCATCACCATAAGCGCCGTGCCCAGCCCCGCGCCCTGGTAGTCCTGGTGGATGTAGATGTTGAGGTCCCCGGTCCCCGCGAGGCGGGGGTGGGTGAACTTATGTACGGACGCGTATCCCACTATGCCGCCGCCGTGGACGGCGACAAGGGATATCAGGTTAGGCAGGTTACCGATCCAGCGGTCTATGGTCTCCTCGGTGTAGGGGCCATGCTCCACCTTAGGGCGTCGTCGCTCATGGTCTGGTACATACCGTGGAGTCCCTCCCTGTCAGACTCCTGCAGCGGCCGGATGTGGACGTGTCTACCGTCCCTCAGAGTCACAGTCCTCTCCATCGGAAAAGAATACGATTACTATCAGTATAATCTTTTTGAGTAGCCTTCGTTGCGCAGCCGGGCGTCTGAGATACTGGAATATCTTTTCCGGGTTGTTCCAGCGGGTTCCTAAATATATGCCATGAACATTGGTGAGCCAAGGTGAAAACATGAAAAGAAAAGGAATCAAGAGTTTGACACTGATCCTCGCGGCGCTTGTGCTGGCGTCCATGACCTTCGCGTGGGCTCAGGCGCAGCCTGAGGACTATCAGCTTCCCAGCCCAGGCTTCTCGCCGGGGCACCCCCTATCCGGGGTGGAGCTGTTCATAGAGGAAAACGTCGAGGTCCCGCTGGCCCGCCTCACCCGGGGAAGGGTGGGCGAGGCGGAGAAAAGGCTTAGGCTCTCAGAGGAGAGGCTGGCCGAGATCGAGGCCGTGTGCAACAGGACGGACGCGGCCGCCCTCGAGAGGCTTAGGCTCCGGTACGAGCTCCAGATGAACAAGACTCTGGCGCTGGTCAACGCCACCGACTCTCCCGACTTAGAGACGTGGACGGCGGAGCGAGCCATGAACCACGTG
>CAZEMD010000134.1:0-6022 GCA_964513225.1 uncultured Candidatus Bathyarchaeia archaeon
AGCACCCTCAAAGCACAAATATTTAGTTTCAGTTTAATTTATCGTTATGCCTCCCCGGGTCTGCTACGTGGCCACCGAGTACTTCGGCTGGGGCCGTTACGGCGGCATAGGCAAGGCGACGAGGGAGATAGCGTCGGGGGTAGCCGATAGGGGCTTCGACGTCCACGCCGTGGTCCCCCGCGGCAGCGGCCAGAGACGCGTCGAGATGGTTGAAGGTGTCACCATCCACAGCCACCCCCTCTATACATATCCTTTCACTGGGCGGCTCTACCGGGAGATCGATGCAGACATCTACCACTCTGAGGAGCCGAGCTGGGGCACGCTCCTGGCAATGAACTCCGTGGAGGACGCGGCTCACATGGTCACGGCGCAGAACCCCCGAACCGGGGAGGACTGGAGGAGGGTTAGGAAATACTATCCTTTGAGGAGGAGACTGTATAACCGATTCATCCAGCCCGGCGTCGAGGCGGCTGTGAGAAGGAGCGACGCGGTGTTCTGTCAGGCACGTTTCATCGCATGCAAGACCAGGGAGCTATACGGGCTGGAGTCAGACCCCGGTTTCCTGCCCAACCCCGTCGAGATACCCAAAGGTATCCCCCTGAAGAGCGATATTCCCACCGTGTGTTTCCTCGGCAGGCTCGACGGAGAGAAATCTCCAGAGACTTTCTTCAGCCTGGCGGAGAGCTTCCCCGACGCCAAGTTCATAGCGGTGGGGAGGGCCCACAACGCGACGCGGGACCGTCGGCTAAGGAAGCGGTACGGCGGCGTCTCTAACCTGGAGTTTTCCGGGTTCCTTACGGGAGAGGAAAAGGCCAGGGTGCTTGAAGAGTCCTGGGTGCTCGTCAACACCAGCGTCCACGAGTGTCTGCCGGTATCTTTCCTCGAGGCCGCGGCCCACAGGTGCGCCATACTGAGCCCCCACGACCCCGACGGCTTCGCGACCCGTTTCGGCTACCACGCTGCCGCCCGGGACTACGCTAAGGGTCTGAGCTGGCTGCTGGAGGGCGACAGGTGGCGCGAGAGGGGGGAGAGGGGTTACAGGTATGTGTCGGCGGTGCACGAGAAAAAGGGGGTCATCGACCGCCACGTAGAGGTTTACGAGGAGCTTCTGAGAGGATGGGCTACTCGTCCTCCATGGACTTGAGCTCCGTGATGCCCAGCATCCCGACGTCCAGGGGGAAGATGGGCCGCCTGATGTTCTTGAACCCGAACCCGGCCAGCCGAGGGCTTGTGAGGCCCGGCGTGTCCAGCTCGATTACCTCGCTGGCTATGGGCTCGTGGGACGCCCTGTAGTGGACGCTGCTCTTGACGACTATGAACCTCTTCCCGGTGGGGTCGATGCCTTGGCTCTTGTAGAGCTGGAGGTCCAGGGGCTGGAGTCGTTTCGCGGTGACTATGACGTCGTTGCCGCCGATCTCCATGACGGCGGTGGTGCCCATGTCCGACTCGGAGCCGGTGCCCATGGGGCCCTCGTTTATGAACTTGCCGTCCGTGACCGTCTTCACCCTGCCCTCGACGCTCAGGGGCTCGCCGTGCATCTCGTCTGTGTGGCCGCCGAGGCTGAGCTGCACCGTCTTGCCTACGCCGGCCTGTGCCGCCTTCTTCACCACTTCGGGGTCCCAGATGACGGCGACCACGCCGCCCTTGAGCCCCTCCTCCAGTATGGTCTTGAGCACAACGGTGCCGTCCTCGGGGGCCCCGCCGCCGGGGTTGTCCCCGATGTCCGCGAGCACTATCGGGCCTTTCTCCGCCTTCTTCACCTGCCTCAGTGCCTCCCTGACGGGCGTGGGCTTTACCAGGAAGTCTCTCCTCATGGACCACGCCATGTCGTGGAGTTCCTTCGCTAGGCTGTCGGCCTGCTCCTGGTCGTCGTCTGTGGTTACTATGAAGCTCATGCCGGCCTCCGGGATGTCGCTCCACGGGAACCCAGCGGCGACGGTGATGGTCTCGACGCCGGGCATCGCCTCCATCCTGTGGGCCTCCTCGATGAGCGTCTTCATGGGGTATCTGCCGGTGAACTGTACCTGTAGTGCGGGGAGCATGGGGGGCTGGGTGAACGCCTTCGTGGGCTTGAAGGTGCCCTCCAGCATCCTGCGGGTGAGGTTGACCGCCTCTACGCCTCTCTCGTAGCCGTCCACGTGGGGGTAGGTGTCGTAGCCTATGAGGAGGTCGGCGTTCTCCACCATGGTCTCCGTGTAGTTGCCGTGGAGGTCGAAGGTCGCCACCAGCGGCTTGGAGCCGACGAGCCGCCTCACCTCGCTGAGCACCTTGCCCTCGATGTCAGGGTGCTCCTCGCTTACGCCTGCTCCGTGGAGGTGCAGCACGGCGGCGTCGATGTCACCGGCGTCCCTTATGCCGTCGAGCATGTCGCCTAGGAGCCTGTCGAAGGCATCCGCGGTGATGGTGCCGGACGGGGTGGCCGACGCGAACACGGTGGTTATCAGCTCGTAGCCGTTGAGCTTGCAGCCCTCGATGATCCCGCCCGCGGGGGTCCTCGTGCCGTCGAAGTGCTCGAACAGCTCGTCCCCGTAGAAGAGCCTCCTCTTCCTGAACTCCTCAAGGTCAGTCTTTATGTTGGAAAGGACGTTGGTCTCGTGGGATATGGTGCCCGTTACTATACGCATGTTGAACGTAGAAGACGTAGCCCTGCCTTGGAATAACGTTAACGGTCGTAGAAGTACCGGGACAGGTCGATCCCCTTCTCCGCCCCGTCCTCGACGCTGGGCAGGACGCCCTCCAGGTTTAAGAGAAAACGCTTCCGGTCTAGGCCTCCGCCGAACCCCCCAATGCCTCCGTTGCTCCACACCACCCGATGGCATGGAATCACTATGGAGAGGGGGTTCTGCCCCACGGCGTTGCCCACCGCCCTAGAGGCGTTGGGCTTGCCCATGCGTCTGGCAATCAACCCGTATGACGTGAGGCCGCCGTAGGGTATCTTGGATATCTCCTCCCAAACCCTGCGTTGGAAAGACGTGCCCCGCATGTCGAGGGGCTCGGTGTAGGCGGACTTTTCTCCCTTGAAGTAGTCGTCTAGCCAGAGGCTCAGCTCGTCCAGCTTACCCGGGCGGTACTCGGGCTCGCCGTCGATCTGTCTCCCGAGCTCCTCCAGGAAGGCCGTCTCCCTGCACGGCAGGTTGAGCCTCAGGAGCCCCTTGGAGCTGGTGGCGGACCAGACTTCCCCCATCGGCGTCTCTATGTCACAGTAATATATTTTCTCCATGGCCCCACCTATAATGTGTCGAGCTGGGGAATGATCATTGGGCTCAGAGTTTAAAATAGTGTTGGCGTCCACCTCGCCGAGAAGGATCAGCCTGCTACGCCAGATAGGCATGCGTTTCTCCTTGGCCGCCCCGGTGGATGACGAGTCAAGCTTCGACCCCGACCCGAAGACGAGGGTTGTGGAGAACGCGCTCGCGAAGGCGAGAAGCGTGCAGGGCGAAGAGGAGGGGCTAGTATTGGGGGCGGACACCGTTGTTTACATCGACGGGGCGATTCTCGGTAAACCCTCGTCCGAGGACGAGGCACGCATCATGTTGAACAGGCTGTCTGGCCGAGTCCACAAGGTGTTCACTGGTTTAGCCCTAATAGACGCTGGTGGTGGGCGCGAGGAGGTCGGCTGCGAGGAGACCCGGGTGCACATGATGGAGCTATCGGACGAGGACATTAGACGTTACGTCGAGACCTGTGAGCCCATGGGTAAAGCGGGGTCCTATGCCATCCAGGGGCTGGGCGCCGACTTCGTCGAGGAGGTGGATGGCTGTTTCCACAACGTCGTGGGGTTGCCGTTGTCGCTGCTTTGGAAGATGATGCGAGGCATGGGCTATGACCCTTTCTCGTTCGTAGAACAGGTTGACGCGGGTATTGACTCTAAATAGCTCTAAAGCATCGAACTGATCTAAATATTGTCTAAATATTTAGACTATAGTTTCTATATTTCTCAATATATTCTATAGCGCTTAATCTTTTATCCAAGCCACTGATGGTGATAATCGATCATGAACACACCCCATCATGTGCTCACAGGGTTCATAGGAGCAGGGAGGGGCGTTTCTGTCTGAGAGAGACTCGTTCATCAATGGCATCCCCTTGCTGAGCAACGACAGGGTGCGGCTCGCGCTGAGGCTGGCCCTCAGCGTCTACCTCTTCATAGCCAGCCTCGAGGGCGTCAAAAGCGGTTTCAAGCTGATCTTCGCGGAGTGGCAGGCCAGCATACTGGGCATGGTAACCGCCAACACTGCGCCTATGACGGGCCTCGCCCTGGGGATGCTGAGCACGGCGCTGGTCCAGAGCAGCAGCGCCGTCGTGGCCGCGACCATGGTCTCCATGTCGGGTATGGTGGCCAGCGGCCTACCGCTGGAGACCGCGATACAGTTCGGGGTGCCCATGGTGTTGGGGGCCAACATAGGGACCACGGTGACCAACACGATAGTCGCCTTCGGCATCCAGCGGGGCATGACCATGAACGAGTTTAAGGACACGATTCCAGGGGTGATCGTGGACGACGTCTACGAGGCGCTGACCATCACCATTTTCTTCATCCTTGAGCTCTCGACGGGGATCATCAGCAGGACGGTGCTCCGGCTGGGCAGCTTCTACACCGAGGTGCTGAAGATGGAGGAGGTCTTTGCGGCCTTCGACAAGACCATCGTCGACATTGTAATCGGGGATCCGTTGATCAAGCCGACGAAGGCTTTGGCCGTCGGGTTACTAGGGGACAGGTTCGGCGGCGTATTCCTGTTCCTAGCATGGTTCGGCGTCATCATAGTCTCCATGGGCATGATAACCAAGGGGCTTGAGAAGATCATAGAGACGGGGTGGGAGGACAAGGTCAAGTTGGCCTTCGAAAACCCGTACAGAGGCTTCGCCACGGGCTTCGGCATAACTTTCCTCGTTGGTAGCAGCAGCATAGGGTCCTCCCTCGTCATCCCGTTCCTGGCGACCAAGGTGGTGAACCTGAAGACGGCGTATCCCTACCTCGTGGGATGCAACATGGCGACGACGGTTGACCTCAGCCAGATCTACGGGTACGTCGCCGGAGGCGTGGTCGGCATGATACTGGGCTCGGCCCACGTCCTGCTGAACATACTGGCTTTATCCATCTGGCTGATATCGCCACTCAGGTTCGTGCCCGTGAGGACGGCGGAGTGGCTCGGCGGGAAGATCGCCCAGAACCAGAACGCGGCTTACGCCCTTCTGGCCTGGGTTGTGGTGGTGTTCTTCGTGGTGCCGATATTGGTGATCTACTTATTTTAGGTGATGAAATGTTGAAGATGTTGACGGAGGGCCTGGCTTGAGCGAAAGGATACTGAGATGGTTCGGGGACAAGAGAAACGTGACCGTCCTCGAGATGACCCATGAACACCTGGACTTGACCACCAAGGCGGTCAAGGAGCTGTACGAGATGGTCAGGGTCGTCGGCGACGCGCCCGAGTCCAAGGACGCGTATTACGAGAGCATCTCACAGATGGAGATGAAGGCAGACCAGATCCGGCGCGACATGGTCACGGAGCTCTCCCAAAGGGACGTCTTCCCCACCGAGAGGGACGACCTAATGGAGCTTGTGCGCGCCGTGGACTGGGTAGCCGACTGGGCTAGGGAGGCAGGCAGGATTCTAGTTATAATCCCGTTCGAGAGGCTCCCCGAGGAGCTGAGGAAGTCCATAGAGGACATGTGCAGGGTGAACTACAGCTGCGTAAGGGTCTTGGCCAAGTGCATCCGCGCTCTGTCGGGGAACCCTAGGAAGGCGCTGGAGCTCGCGGACCAGGTGGAGCTTCTGGAGGAGGACGTGGACGAGCTGTACGCGGAGTCCAGGCGGATAATGGCCGGTATCGAGGATCTGGGCATGACCCGCGGCGCTGCGATCCTCTTGAACGAGTTCATGGACGCCGTGGAGATGGTGGCGGACTGGTGCGAGAACACCGTGGACATAGCGCGGGCCATAGCCATAAGGGCGTTCTAGGCCCACTCTATATAGGCTATATAACCTCTATACTCTATTTTTTTATCCATATCACTATGTAAT
>CAZEMD010000135.1:0-5920 GCA_964513225.1 uncultured Candidatus Bathyarchaeia archaeon
GGCCGTATCAACCACCTGGTGCAATTGGCGAATAATATCGGTGATATCCGCTTTCTCACGGTCCTGCTGAAGACTCTTGTAAACGACATTGATCGCTTCGTATTCGTTTCGATGGGCGTTGACCCCCTTGACGTTGATACACGCCTTGAACTTGGTGAACACCGCCCGGCACATCACCTCGAAGCGTTTTCGAGTCTCGTCGTTTTCGTTGGCCGCCTCCTTGGCCGCAAGAATGGCTGCGTTACGATCAAAACCCGTCTTTGTGATGATGTCGTCCAGCGATCCACCCCGCTCGGTCAAAAACGCCCGGACAAACGCAATGGCCTCCGCCAGGTCGGCCAGCAACTCTTTGTCGGGCCTGGCGGGTTCTGTTTCGCCGCCCTCGCCGCCACGGCCGCCATCCCCTGTGCCTGCAAACGTCGCCAGGGCCTTGCGTAGGTTTTTGAGGATTCCGCAGTAGTCCACGATCATGCCGTTGTTCTTGCCCTCATTCACCCGGTTGGCGCGGGCGATGGCCTGCATCAACGTGTGCGCCTTGAGCGGTTTGTCCAGATACACCGTCGACAGGCTTGGCACGTCGAACCCCGTCAGCCACATCGCACAGACGATGGCGATTCTGAACGGGTGCTCCGCCTCCTTGAAAGCATCGTCCAGGGCCATGCGCTGCATGTTGCGGAACTGAGGTTGCCGCCGCATGGATTCCGGCAGATCGATCCCTTTTTTAATCAACCTGCGGTGCGGGGTAATGTCCAGGCCCCACCTGCGGAATTTCTCGACTTCACCTTGCTCCTCGCTGACCACTACCGCTGTGCGTGTCTCCCGCATCCATTGGATCTGAGCTTCTCGCTTGCCGGCCTCATCATGCGTCAAATAACCGGACCGGCTTAGCTCCGCCTCCAGTTTGGAGATGCGATCGTTCCAGTACTTAACAATCAAGGTGTACATCCTCACGCAGGTTACCTTATCGATGCACACCAGCATGGCCTTACCGGTCTCCCACGCCTTGGAGTAATGCAGAACGAAGTCTCGGGCAACCTGATCCAGCCGCTTATCGGCGGTGATGATGTGATAATCGCGCTTGAGTTCTTGTTCCAGCCGCTGCGCCACATCGATGTCGTCGGTCTCCAGTTCTTCCAGCTTCTCGGCGATCCGTTCGTTCAGGTCACCGATAGCCACGCCGAGCTTGTCGCCCCGGGCGTCGTAATACAGCGGCACGGTGGCCTCGTCTTCGACCGCCCGCTGGAAGTCATACGTCGAGACGTAGTACCCGAACACCCGCCGTGTGATCTCGTCGTCGGTAAAGAGCGGCGTGCCCGTAAACCCGATGTAGCTGGCATGGGGCAATGCGTTACGCATGTTCAGCGCTAACGTCCCGTACTGGGTGCGGTGCGCCTCGTCCGTGATAACGATGACGTCGTCCCGCTGTGTGTAGCCTTCATCCGGGTTCACATCCTGATTGAATTTCTGGATCAGGGAGAAGATGTGCGACTTGTGCTGGGCCAGCAATCGGCCGAGGTGGTCTCCGCTGGATGCCCGGCACGGGTCGCGGTCATTGTCCACCACGCCGCAGCCGGCAAAGGTCTTGTAAATCTGCGTGTCCAGGTCGTCGCGGTCGGTCAGGATCAGGAAGGTGAAATTGCCGCCGAGTTTGCGGTGGACTTTCCGTGTGAAGAATACCATCGAGTAGCTCTTGCCTGCCCCCTGAGTGTGCCAGAACACACCCAGTTTGCCCTGCCGGTTTTTCCGGTCTCGTACCGCCTCGATGGCGCGGTTGACACCGAGAAACTGGTGATTACGGGCCAGGATCTTCCGGGGCTCGCCGGTTGAATCGTCAAAGACGATGAAGTTCTCCAGCAGATCCATAAAGTGCCGCTTGCCGCACACCCCCTTGAGCAGTGTCTCCATATCCACCACGCCCGGCTGGTCCTCCGCCAGGCGCTTCCACTCATGAAAGTGCTCCCACCCGCTGGTGATCGATCCAATCCTGGCCTTGTCGCCATTGCCGAACATGACAATCGCATTGTGATGAAACAGATGCGGGATCGTGTCCTTGTAATCGGAGAAGTTTTTCTCAAAGGCCGCCTTGAGATTCTTATGGATGTTCTTGCATTCGATGAACAGCAGGGGCAGGCCGTTGACAAACCCCACGATGTCGGCCCTCCGGCGGTACAGGTCCCCTCGCACCCACAGCTCCCGCACGCAAAGAAAATGGTTCTTCGTCGGCTCGGCAAAGTTGAACACCCGCAATCGCTGGCGCACCCTCTCGCCCTTGTCATTGCGGAAGGTGACCTGCACGCCGTCACGGAGCAGGGCGTACTTCTCACGGTTCGTCGCCAGGAGCGTTTGGGTCGCCACCGTCGTCACGATCTGGCGCACCGCACCGTCGTATGCGTCTTGGGGCAACCCTTGATTTAGCTCGACCAGCTTGGCCCGGAGATACCGCGTCAACACCACCTCACGGTCGTCTTTTCTGCCCAGCAGGCTATCCGCCCCGAAGTCCTCGTTGTTGTAAGCGTACACCGACTCCCAACCGAGCTGCTGCTCCAGGTATTCAGCGCTGGTCTGCTGGACGAGGGTATCTTCTGTGTACGGCATTAAACCTTCTCCCACAGCGTGGACATGGGCACGGCATACAGATTGTTCCCGAAGGGAACAATCGCCTCGCCGTCATACAGCACCACCCCCAACGCAAAACCCTGCTGCACGGCGTGCTGGAGCTTGTGTAAGCCCTTGAAATCTTCAGGGGTAACGGTCGATGAAGCCTTTACCTCAATCCCTGCCAGTTTGCCGCCGGACTCCAGCACAAAATCCACTTCGACCTTGTCTTTATCACGGAAATGGCTGAAGGACACTGCTTCCTCCTGCCAGCTTGCCTGCCGTCTCAGCTCCTGATAGATGAATGTTTCCAGAATCTGCCCGAACAACGCGCGTTCCCGCCACAGACCCTCGGCATCCAACCCAAGCAGCGCGCAGGCCAGCCCGGAGTCGCCCAGATGCAGCTTGGGGGTCTTGATCAGACGGCTCAACCGGTTGCTGTGCCAGGGCTGCAGCTCCTCCAGCAGAAAAATCCGCGACAGCAACGTCAGATATTCCCGGATCGTGGGACGGCTTACCTGAAACGGGGCAGCCAGATCGGATACATTCAACAACCGAGCTGTTTGCCCGGCGGCCAGCTTCAGCAGGCGTGGCAGGGCATCCATCAAGCTGATGCGGACCAGATCGCGAATATCGCGCTGAACCAGGGTTTCGCTGTAATCCCGATACCAGGCCGTCCTCCGCCGGGCAGTGACACGCGACAGCGCAGCCGGATAGCCGCCCGCGGTCATGCGTTCAGCCAAGTCACGGCCCAGACGCCGGCCAACAGTTCCCGTCTTGAACTTCCTATTGAACAACGCCGGCAGAAAATCGGTTGTCTCCCGGGCAAGTTCCACTTGTGCCAGTGGGTGCAGCCGGAGAATCTCCATCCGACCGGCCAGCGAATCCGCCAACTTCGGGACCAGCAACACATTAGCCGAACCAGTCAGGATAAAACGCCCGGGCTCCCGCCGGGCATCCACCGCCGCCTTCAACGAGGTGAATAATTCTGGCACCCGTTGCACTTCGTCTAGAATTACCCGCTCCGGAAGATCGGCGACATAGCCCACCGGATCCGCCTGTGCTGCTGCTCGCTGCACGTCATCGTCAAAACTGAGATAGACGAGCCCCTCGGCATCTCCCACCTGCCGGGCCAGTGTCGTCTTGCCGCACTGGCGCGGTCCGTGAATGAGCACCACCGGCGAATCAGCCAATGCATCCATAACTCGCGGGCGTATATAACGGGGATATAAATCAGCGGTTCTCATGGTGCCCTATTGTAAGCCTAATGGCGTCTGATTGCAAGCTATTGATCGTCCGATTGCAATTTTTGGTCCGTCCAAGTGAAAGGAAAAGACGGCGGGCCGCCACCGACTTCCATCTGAGCTGCTGCTCCAGATATTCAGCACTGGTCTGCTGGACAAGGGTGTCTTCGGTATAGCCACTCATACAGCCACCTCCCCGTTCATCAGGCGTGGCAGAAGAAGATCGCGGGCTTTGGCGAGAGACTGATTGTATTTCCTAAGCTGTTCGATCTGGTCGTGCATGATTGCAGCATGCTGCTCGAAAAGAGTCAGAATCTTGCTCTCAGGAGCAAGTAGTGTTCGGCTATGGGCGTAGTCTCTATTGAGTCCTGGCACCGCGACATCAGTGCTAATGAACTGCGTATGCAACAGTGCGTAGAACAAATAAAGGCTGCAATTCTCGGCCTCGATGTAGTAAACTGTATCAATTGGGTAAAAGTCACTTATCGACCAGTAAACACTGCCAACATTGCCTTTTCTGCCAACGATGATTGCAGGCCCTGCCACAAGGGCTTTGTTGTGTGTTCCGACGATTCCGCTTGAACCGTAGACTGGATACGATCCCGGAACCCGATCATCTTGCTTTAGTGCCTTTCCATATTTAAACAGCACCAGTTCCCCAATCGCTTTCCTCTCCCACCCCTCCGGCACGCCGTCGGTGATTTTGGCGTGTTCGTGGCCGGGGAAGCGGAGGTGGACGAACCATTCCTTGTAGAGCAGTCGTGCGGCCTGCTCCAGCAACTGAATCCGTCGCCGGTTGTTCTCGATCAGGTCGTCGTAGGCGGAAAGGATTTCTCCAATGCGATCTTGCTCTGTACGCCCATATTCTGGCACTTGAAGACTGGCAATATGGTTTCGATTGAGAGTAGGAACTCCAGCACCCGCGTTAAATCTCGTAAAGTCAATTGATCTTAAGAGATAATAGGTAAATCGCGGATCGTTTCCTTTGAAGTCCTTAACCCAAAGCGTTGTGTTGAGTGGCCAGTAATCCTCGTCGATGTATTGGCCTCCACCAATACTGCCAGATCTCCCGATTACAACACCAGGACCTTCTACTTTTGACTCGTTGTGGTATCCAGCGATTCCCGTGGACGCAACGACTGGAACTGGCCCATCCTTGCGGGCCGCTGTCGGCAAATCGAAACCACGCTGGAGGGTTATAAAATCACTCAGAGGTATCTTTGAATCAGTGCTCATACCCCCAACTCCTCGAAGTTCTTCTTGATGGTCGCGGCCAGTTGCACCGCCTCGGCGTTGATGCCTTGTATCTCAATATGGATGTCGGGCCGGGAGTGACAATTGTTCATGCCTCATCCTCCTGCCGCGTCAACTCGGCTTCAATCTCCGCTACGGTGGGCAGACTTCCTTGCAATTCCTTGGGAAGGCGTTTGACAAGTCTGGTCCCCCAATCCGCAACGCCCCTGGGTTTCTGGAAGCCGCGCAGGGCATACTCCGCCACCACCTTGTTCCTGGATCGGCAAAGGAGCAGGCCGATGGTAGGTTTGTCGTCCTGGTGGCGCAGCAGATCGTCCACAGCCGACAGGCACATGTTCAGCGTGCCGACAAAGCCGGGCTCGAAAGGGCCAATCTTCAGCTCCACCACAACATAACAGCGCAGCTTCAAGTGATAAAAGAGCAGATCGAGGTAGTAATCCGCGTCGGCGAATTCAAGGTGAATCTGCCGTCCGACAAAGGCGAAGCCAGCCCCAAGCTCCAGCAGGAAACGTTGAATATGATCCACCAGAGCCTGTTCGACCTCGCGTTCGCGGCGTGGATCGGCAGTGCCGAGAAAATCGAACAGGTACGGATCCTTGAAAACCTGTGTCGCCATGTCAGAATCCGCGGGTGGAAGAGTGGCAGGAAAATTGGTGGTGGCCTTGCCCTGCCGCTCGTGAGAGCGGGCTGTGATCTGCATCGAAAGAATGTGATGGGACCAGCCGTTCCGCGCGCTCTGCCGGGCATACCACAGTCTCTCCTCACGCGAGCGACATTTTTGGAGCAGTGCGATGTGATGGTACCAGGGGATTTGTGCAAGCGGCTCT
>CAZEMD010000136.1:0-5919 GCA_964513225.1 uncultured Candidatus Bathyarchaeia archaeon
TGAAAGAAACGGAGTGGAAATATTCGACACTGAAATAGCGTTACGGGTTTGTTTCGTTGCGCGCCACAGGATTGGGTGCGGTTGAGGACGGGGCGTCAACCAATTCGCGCGAGTTGGTAAGGGAGGTCCTCGTCAAGCCGATCCCGGAACAGTTGCTGCTCAAGACGGTCAGCGAGGCGGTGGCTGACAAGGGAATCGAGCAAAGCATGGGCGGTGAGTAGAAGTGAAACTGAGGAAGAAACTCGTACTGATCTTCAGCATGAGCTACATCCTCATATTCATGTTCTTCTTCATCGCCTCGAACACCTTCCTAATGAAAGGCTTCGTCGACATAGAGGACACAAATATCAGGAGACAGACCGAGCTGGGGCTGAAGGCTCTCGAACTCAGGATAAACGAACTCGATCAGACCTCCCATGGTTTCGCGGCCCGAGACGACACGTATTACTACGTCGAGAGCGGCTTGAAGCACTTCATAAACGAGCTGCTGCTGAGCTCGACTTTCATCGACTACGAGATAAGCTTCATGGTCTTCATGGACGACGAGGGAGACATACTAACCAGCAAGGCCTTCGACTTGGTTGAGCTGAAGAACGTTCCATTTCCGGCATCAATCAGGGAAGCCATCGAGCAACACAGTATCCTAAGGAACCACGCTGGGACCGACAGCTCAGTCGCGGGTATATTGACTACCCAGGACGGCCCCGTGGTCCTGTCGTCAAGGCCCATAATCACCACCGAGAAAAGCGGGCCGATTATAGGGACGCTGATATGTGGAAGGTATCTTGACTTCTTGGAAGTAGAGGCGATTAAGGGGTCTACCTTCCTATCCTTAGAGATAGTAGATATAAACGACGAGGAAGCTCTCGGCTCTTTTGGATCAGGGTCACTGGTCTTGAATGGGACACAGATCAACATAGAGAGGCGTGAATACGACACCATATTAGGGTATTCCGTGCTCTACGACATCTTCGATGAACCCGTCTTGGTAATGAAGGTGGACTCACCCAGAGACGTCTATACCCATGGGTTGCTGGTCTTGGCGTACTTTGTTGGGTCCGGCGTCCTTGCGGGTTTTGTCATCGCTTTGCTTTCGATTTTCGTCATGAACCGGTTCATCCTTACACGGATAGTGAAGCTGAGCAAGGAGGTCAGCGATATAGACCCGCATATGATAGCCACGACGAAGGTAACCATCCCCGGAGACGACGAGGTCTCTGTGCTCTCGGAGAACATAGACGAGATGCTTGACGCTCTTAACCTGTTCCAGCACCGCCTCAAAGAGCGGGAGCGGATGGCCACCATCGGCGAGACCTCAGCCATGGTGGGCCACGATCTACGAAACCCGATGCAGGTCATCTACATGCTGGGCTCGAGGCTCAACAAGAAGATAGGCGCCCTAAGGGGCGCCGGCGTAGACGACTCCGAGCTGGATGAGCTGGAGTATATAGAGGAGAAGCTCAAGGAGCAGACAAACTACATGAACAAGATCGTCTCCGACCTCCAGGACTTCTCCAGGAACATCAACGTGGTCTACGAGGACGTGGACTTGGAGCAGGTGGTCGTCGACGTCGTCGGTACTCTGAAGGTGCCGGAGAACGTAGAGTTCTCGGTCACGCTCGACGAGGGGCTCCACGGCGTAAGGGCTGACGGTAACCTGCTTAAACGGGTCTTCACCAACCTCCTGACCAACGGCATCCAGGCGATGCCCGACGGAGGGTCGCTCTCTGTCACCGGGGCCATCTCGGGCGACATGGTCTCCATGGTGGTCTCTGACACCGGGGTCGGGATCTCCGAGGAGAACATGGGAAAGCTGTTCCAGCCATTGTTCACCACCAAGGCGAAAGGCACAGGGCTCGGCCTCGCCGTCTGTAAGCGGATCGTGGAGGCGCACGGCGGCGAGATCTCCTTCGAGTCTGAGGAGGGCGCGGGGACCAGTTTCATAATCAAGTTCCCGGTGCATCCAGAAGAAGACTTGGCTGAGACCCAGGTCTCCGACGAAGTTGAACCGATGGCGCTGCAGGAGCAGCGGGTTGAGAGCCGTCACTCGGGCTGACCGGGTTTTTCTTCCTCGTCCTCGTACTCCTCTTCGATGAAGGCCGTCAAGGCGCTCTGCGCCGTCTCGGCCGTCTTGACTCTCTCCCACTCCCGCTGTTCCACGGTGCCGCCTATCTGCTCCTTGATGGTCACCGCCAGCCTGGGGCCTATCAACGGCAGGGCCGTCAGCTGCCTCAGCTCGGCCCGCTTGAGCCTGGCTATGCTGGTGAAACCGGAGTTGTAGAGCACCTGGGCCCTTACGCGGCCTATGCCCCTGAGCCTGACGAGGGGCAGCAGCTTCTCGGAGACGCCGTGCTTGACGCGGTCCCTGAGCTTCCCTAGGTGCCGTCTGGGCTCAGGCATGGCGAGGACGTCGGCTAGCTCGTGGGCGGAGTACAGGAGCCACTCGGCGTTGGTGACGGCGCTGTACCTGTCTCCCGGTTGTACGCTGTATCTTTCGAGGAGGTCGTTCTCGGAGACCTCTTTGATCCACGCCTCCAGGACCATGGCGGTCTTCACCTCGCCGAGGAAGCTCTCGTGTTCTATGTAGTCGTAGGCTTCGCCTACCTGGACGGCCAGCTCGTCCATGTGGTCCTCGAGATAGGTCTCCACGATCTCCATGTCGTTGCGCCTGGGCCTGAGTATGGGCCTCATGTCTGGGGTGTGGCACACGAGGTGGAGCCACGTGAAGTCCGTTACGTCGAGGGCGCCCCGCTTGAGGCCGTCCCTCATGACCACCGCGGTCAGCGGGTCGATGTAGAGCTCGCTGACGCGGCGACCGAAGTCCGTGGCGTAGAGCCTGTCCCTGCTGTACTCTATCATGCCCTCCCTGCGTAGGTAGCGGAGCATGTTGCCTATTATGAGCTTGATGCCCGACGTGGGGTAGTTGTAGCCGTAGAAGGTCGAGCCGAAGAAGTCCAGCAGGCCGCCTTCGGTGTGGGCGTAGTCCGAGGCGACGGCGGCGAGGGTGTGGCCCCTCAGCGCGGACTCCATGGCCAGGCGGCTGTCTATCCTCTCGGGCTCGGAGAGGACGTAGTCTTCTATGAGGTAGTCCTGCTCGTCCTCTGAGGACGCTATGAGCAGGGCCTCGCCGACGTCGTCGTACTGGGGCCTCCCGGCGCGGCCGCTCATCTGCTTGTACTCAAGCACCTTTATGGGCTGCATCCCGTACCCCGGGACGAACCGTCTGTAGTTGCCTATGACCACGGTCCTGGCGGGGAGGTTGACGCCGGACGCGAGGGTGGGTGTGGCCGAGAGTATCTTTATGTGCCCCTCCTTGAAAGCGTCCTCTATGATTCTTCTGTGCTCCCTGTTGAGGCCGGCGTGGTGGAACGCCGCTCCCTTGGATATGCATGAGGCGAGGTCGTCCGTGAGCCTGGTCTTCTCGCCGTGGACGGATATGTCTGCGGCGATCCTCTGGAGCTCCGTCTCCTGGCGCTTGGACAGCATCCTCCCCAGGGCGTTCCCCGCCATCCGGGCCGTGGAGGCGGCTCGTCGCCTGCTCTCCACGAATATGAGGGCCTGACCCCCCTCGGTTATGGCGTTGAGGGCCAGGTTGATGTGGTCCTGAGGGTGGTAGCCCTCGATGCTTCTAACCGAGCCGTCCTTGAATGTTATGTGGTTGCCCAGCGAGACCCCCTCCCGCAGCTCGACGGGTCTCCAGTCAGTGGTGACGCTCTCGGCGCCCAGCCACTCCGCTATCTCACCGGCGTTCCTTATGGTGGCGCTGAGGGCCAGCACCTGTACGCCGGGGCTCATCTGCCTGAGCCTGGCGAGGCTCACCTCCAGCGTTGGGCCCCTGTCGCTCCCTATGAGGTGTATCTCGTCTGCGACGACGAGGCTTATGCCGTTCATCCATGGGCTGCGGTGGCGGAGGAGGCTGTCGCATTTCTCGTTGGTGCAGATGACTATGTCGTATGCCTCCAGCCAGGGGCTGCTGTTGTCCATGTCCCCCGAGCTCACGCCCACCCTGATCTTCCTTCCGTCAGGCTTCACAAGGTCAGTGTAGGCCTGGAACTCATTGTACTTCTCCCACGTCAGCGCCCGCAGGGGCGTCAGGTACAGCACCTTCCCCTGCCGTTCGAGGATGTGCTTCATGGCGCACAGCTCTGCTATGAGGGTCTTGCCGCTGGCAGTCGGGCTCGCCATGACCAGGCTTCTCCCGTCTAGGACCCCGGTGCCTACGGCGTCTGCCTGGGGAGGGTACAGCTCCTTGAGGCCCCTGGCGGCCAGGACGCGCTTCACCTGCGTGGGTACGTCCAGTTCCTTTATGTTCACGTGGGACAGCTCTCAGAAGATTTGGTGGGTTCCGAGATATATGGGGTTGGGTCAGCCGTTGGGCAGCCTCTCACGGGTGAGCGCCACCAGGCGGTTCACGGCTTCGGTTACCCTGGCCTCCACCTCGTCTTTGTCCTCGCCCAGGGAGCTGACCCATAGCCTGATCCCCTCTTCCCCGTAGGGCTTCACTAGGGACTTGATGTAGACGCCGGGTGACTCCGCCATGACCTGATCGATGATGGGTGCCAGAGTGGACTCGTCCCGGAGGGGAAGCGTCACGATCCTCTCGGCGTAGACGTCCCTGACCGTTTCCTTCAGTATGGGGGTCACCTGTTCTTCGAATATCCATTTGAGCTCCAGTGGGACGCCGGGCAGGCATATTATGGTGGTGCCCCGCGCCTCCAGGAGCACGCCAGGTGCTCCGCCCACCCTGTTGTCCAGGGGCTTGGAGCCTCTGGGGAGTATGGCCATCTTCCTGCGGCTGTCGGTCATCGTTGCGCTCTCTATTATCCCCTTCTCGTGGAGCACCCTGTACTGGCGCGTCACGATTTCGAGGGAGGCTTGATCCAGCTCCAGGGGGAGCCCCAGTCCCTGCGCCACCCCCTGGAGGGTTATGTCGTCGTGGGTCGGGCCCAGGCCGCCTGTGGTGAACACCAGGTTGCAGCCGTCGTCGATGAGCCGGTTGAGGGCTGTTCCTATCGCGTGTAGTTCGTCTCTGACTGTGGTGGTTTCGTGGACCGTGATTCCTAGGGGTTTGAGGTGGTTTATTATCCATTGGCTGTTGGTGTCGAGGGTTATGCCGTCGAGTATCTCGTTTCCCACCACGAGGATGCCTGTGTTGTTCAACTCGTTGATGATGTGTGTTGTGGGGTGATAATTGTTACTCTACGTGGAGTGTTATCTCGGTGGTCGTGGGTATGGCGGGTTCGATGCTCTTGGTTAGGTGGCAGTACTGTGTGGCTCGTTCCGCGATTCTCTGGTTCAGCTCCTTGTTCTCTGGGTCGCTCCAGACGTGTACGTCTATGTTGATGCCTGTTACTCTGTATCCATCTGTGTCTGTCAGCTCGATGTCCATGGACACGTTTACCTTGAAGTCGATTGTCTCGGCTTCAAGCATCACGCGATAGTAGTTGAAGGTGTCTATTATGCAGCCTGCTAGGCTCGTGGTGAATAGCTGGTCTGGGCAGGGGGCTGTCTCGTTTCCGCCGTGTTCCCGGGGGGTGTCGAAGCGCTGTGTGAACCCGTCCAGCTGGGCTGTTCCCCCCGTCTCGTGGTCCCATTTTGCTTCCGCGGTGTAGTTGAGGTGTCGTTTGAGCCTCATATCCTTGTTTCAGTGTCTGGCTGCTCTTAGGGCTTGCGTTGTTGCAGGTGGGTTGTAATCTTGGAAGAAATATTGGCCCTATCTAATTACTTGGAATATGTGTTTATAGACGCGATAGGGAGCTTTTCTTGGGGTCTGTACTCTGTTACTTGGTATTACGGAAAAAAATTTCTGTGGCTCGGCTTGTTCCGGGTTAAAACATGTAAGCAACGAAAAATACACTTAATCGTATTAAATTTTTAAAATTAAGTAACAGTTTTATATAACAGTCCCGCAGTAAAATC
>CAZEMD010000137.1:0-5910 GCA_964513225.1 uncultured Candidatus Bathyarchaeia archaeon
GTTCTTGAAGATGTAGTCGCCTCTCTGGAACGCGCGAACCCGCTTAAGGTTACACTGAGGACACTCCAAGGTCGTTATGACGTCGAACTTCTTGGGCTTCAGGGGGTCCTTCGAGGTGGGCTTGGGCCTGAAGAACGCGTAGCCTATGGCTATGAAGCCGCTGGTCCCTATGATCATGTACATGAAGGCTATCTCGATCTCCCCGTTCCCGTAGGCCTGGAACCCCATGTAGAGGCTCACCAGCGCCAATGCGCCGACGATAATCATTGCGGCGAGGGTGACCCAGTTCTGCGCCGCTCCACCCGCTATGGGCGGCGTTTCACCGCTCATCCGTTTCACTGCGCCACCCCCACGGTGTTCCCTATTCCGGCGACCAATATGGTGTCACCTTCTTTGCTGTAGTCAAGTATGAGTCCCTTGACGCTGGAGACCGCCTTGTCGGTGGCCTCGAACAGCGGCTCCACCAGGGGGGCCACGACGTGCTCGATGCCCTGCTTTATCGCGACGGCGTACATCGGTATACCGTGCTCCGTGGCTGCCTGCTCGATCTTGTACTTCTCGACGCCTGGGCCGCCGATGGCTGCGCCGACGCCCTCCGCGATGTCGCCGACCTGCTCTCCCTCGAGCTTCCCGGCTGCGTCTACGGTGATGAGCATGGTCACCTTGCCCTTGTTATCGTTTAGCATGTTAGACACCGCGTCCCCGGGTTTGCCCACGCTTCCCCCCGGCCCCTTTGCCTTGAGTATTATCACGCGTCTTCCTTCGTACTCTATCTCCCCCGCGACCATCTCCTTGGCGACGTCCCTCGTCTCGGCCCCGTTAAGCAGCTTGGCCGCGACCAATGGGCCCACGCTGTCGCCGATGGGCATGCCGTCCCTGAACGCCGTCAAGGCCGAGCTGTAAGCCTCGATCTGCTGAAGAATCATGGGAAGAATCATGTGGATCTGCATTATGATGTAGATGTTCATGGTCTTCTTGCCGAGGAGGTAGTAGTGCCTTATGACCTTGTAGAAGATGTTCAACGCGAGGGACGCCTCAAGGAGGTTCTCTATGTTGTTCCTCTCGGAGGGGGAGGCGTTGGGGGCCATGACCTTGACCTCCTTCTCGAACGTGAACTCGCGGACGTTGAGTATGCTGCCGAGCTTCCCCACGATCCCCGACGGGTCCATGCTCACGGGCTCGATCATGAAGTGCTCCATGAAGCGCTCAACCATGGGCGTCGGGTCCCTCTCGGGTTTCCCTATCTCTTTTATGGCCTCAATGGATGTGGTCTTACCTTCGTCGCGGAGACCCTTGATCTTCCGCAGAGTCGTCTCTATCTGCCGGAGCATCGTCATGGCCTGGATCCTCTGGGCGTAGAAGAGGTAGACGATGAAAGCGAAGCTGAACAGCGTCTGCACGATCATCCCGATCTCGCTATCAGACTGAAGCAACGACATTAAATCACTGCAAGTCTTGACAGGGCAGCCGATATAAATGTTAGTATAAATAGTTATACCTGTTTTTGGGGTGAATCCTTCATAATGGATGCGATTATGGATGGTGTTCTTTGTTTACCCAACGATCCCTCAAAGGATTTTAGCATATTTTTTTAAACGAGTCTCTAAGATGTGTAAGAGATGTTACGCTACGCAGCAAAACGCATAGTGCGGGGGAGGGGGCTCTTCCTGTCCCTTTTCCTCAGCGTTGCGCTAGCTGCGACCCTGTTCAGCGGCATACTGCAGGGGGCGGACGCTGTGGGTGTGGCGATACTCGATCACACCCTCGAGTCCGCGTACGTGGACATCATAAGCAGCGCGCCGGATAAGAACGTCACCGAGACAAATTACTTTGAGATCGACGAGATCTTCGGCGAGGTAGAGGGCGTGGAGCGTGTAGACCACTTCATAAGGTGGAGGGTGGAGCTGAGGTCCCCCGAGATCAACGGAACCGTCGAGGCCATTTTGCTTGCTCTGCCCGAAGACTCGTCGCTCTATGGGGGGATGTCCGTCGATGGGCCCCTAGAGGATGGAGTGGTTTACGTCGACGCCTCCTCAGCGAACGCGACGCTCATCCGTAGCAGCGATCCGCTCACCCTTAGGTTCGAGACGTATATGCCGTTTAACCCGCCGGGTTTCGAGTTCAGGCACCGCAACTATACAGTCGCCGGCTCCTTGGCCCTGGACGAGAGAACCTACACGATCAGCGTGGGAAGGTATAACATCTATCTGAGGGACCTGATCCAGAGCAGCGAGTCATTGAGCCGCAGACCAAGGTACAACATGATCCTCATGACCGAGGATACCCTGGAGGAGCTTCTTGACCCCATCTTCGCGGAGATGAGGCGGCCAGTCGACGACCAGACGACCCAGGCGCTGATAATGGTGGACAGAGATACGCTGATCAACCAGTGGGATATAGACGGCTCGATGAACAGGCTGCAGGGCATATTCGACGACATAAACACAGAGGGCGCCGAGTACATGTATACCCCCCGAAGCTATCTGCAGGAGATCTTGACCACCGTCTCGCAGCTGTCCACCCAGATGAAGACGAGCACCGTCCTGGTGGCTCTCCCGGTCTTCTTCTGCGCCTGGTATCTCGGTATGACGGTGTCTGACGTGGTCTTCAACCTCAGGCGCAGGGAGATCGGGCTGCTTTTCACGAGGGGCATGACTCACAGGCAGGTGCTGTACATCCTGGTCTTCGAGGGGCTCATTGTGAGCGCGCTGGCGGCGGTGGTCGGGGTTCTGGCTGGTGCGGCCGTCCTCGTGGTCGTGATCCCCGAGATGGGTTTCCTCGAGGTCTTGAACAGCGTCAGCCCGTTGACCCTGGGGGCCACCCTGCTGTTCAGCACGGCGCTGGCGTTGACGGCGGTCTACAGGCCCGCCCAGGAGGCCACCAGGATCAACATCGTCGACGCTCTGAGGGAGCATGTGACGGCGGAGGAGGGGGTCGGCGAGTGGCAGACGGCCTTGGTGGCTTTCCTGCTCGGGGCGTACAAGATCGGGATGCTGTTCCTCGGGTTAAGGGTGGACATGTTCGAGCCTACCAGCGGCAACCTGATAGTGACGTTGCTGTACTACACGTGGTGGGGGACGGATTATCTGCTGAGTTATATTGCCCCAATACTGCTGTTCTGGGGCTTCATCAAGCTGTTTCTGAGGTTCGTGCCCGGCTTCCATATGGCGCTGGGCGAGTTGGCGTCCCTCGTCGCCGGAGACGCGGCCAGGTTCTCGGCCATAAGCTCGGGGAGGAACCTGAAGAGGGTCGCAGCCTCGACCTTCATGGTGGCGCTCATAATGAGCTTCAGCGTCTCCGTGGTCGGGAACGTCGCCAGCACGAGCGACTTCATGGTGCAGGCTGTGAGGTACAGCGTCGGCGCCGACGCGTCTGTGTGGCTCTTCGAGGGCGAGGACGTCGAGGGGCTCATGGCGCGGGTGTCGGAGATACCGGGCGTCACGGCGGTTGCGGATGAGACCCACTTCACCCCAGTCTCGGTCTTCGGGGACATACCCATCAGGGCCATAGACCCGCTTGAGTGGAGGGAGGCGGCCTACGCTGACCCGGGCTGGGCTGACCCGGAGGTGTTCGACGCCATGGCGGAGGACGAGTTCGCCGGCATCATGGAGAAGGGGGCGGCGGCGGTCGCCAAGGTCGACGTCGGCGACATCTTCCTTGTTAAGCTGCAGTCCAAGCTGTACCCCATAACGGTCGTTGGCTTCTTCGGCAAGGAGCTCGGAGAGGCGTGGGTGCTTCAGAACCCCACCATCTACGTCAACGAAGGCTTCCTGGTCAACGTGAAGAACAAGTTCATAGAGCAGAGGCGGCTGGTTGTGGAGCTCGACGAGGGCGTCGACCTGGAGGCGTTCAAGGCTCAGGCGGTGGCCATCGACAGGGACGTTGAGAGGGTTGACGTGACCGAGCTCGAGATGGAGAAGGCGCTGAACAACATCTACCTGGCTGGGCCTAGGAGGATCGAGGAGCTGGGCGCCTACTTCGCGGGGCTCGTGGCCAGCCTCGGCGTCGCGCTGATAGTGTCTACGCTGGTGAGGAGCCGGGCCAAGGAGCTCACGATTATGTCCATCAGGGGATACGGCCAGTCCCAGATGGCGCTGAGCCTGCTCTTCGAGAACCTGGGTATGGATCTGTTGGCGATGGCGCTGGGCGGCGCGGTGGGTTACGTCTCGCTGAAGGGGCAGGTGCAGCTGTTCAACCAGATGGTGGCGGTGGCCGTGGAGAGGCGGATAATGTTCCCGTGGTCGGCGCTGTCCAGCATTGCTGCGATAGCGGGGCTGCTGCTCCTAGCCACGGTGGCACCCATTTTGGTGGCCGTCAGGAGGATATCCGTTTCACCGGATCTGAGGTTGGAGGAGTGATTGATGAGTAAGAGAAACGCGGTTATCGTGAGGGATCTGATAAAGATCTACAGGCTGGGTCAGCTGGAGGTCCAGGCCTTGAGGGGCCTGAACATGAACGTCCGGAAGGGGGAGATGATCTCCCTCATAGGGCCCAGCGGCTCGGGTAAGTCCACGCTGCTGAACATAATGGGCGGCCTCGACAAGGCCACCGCCGGCAGCGTGAGGGTTTTCGACACGGATCTCACCAACCTTGGCCCCGGTGAGCTTGTGAGCTTCAGAAGGGGCACGGTGGGCCACATCTTCCAGAACATGAACCTGATATCGACGTTGACGGCGCTGGAGAACGTGGAGCTGCCCATGGCGGCGCTGGGCGTTAAGGGGGATGAGAGGAGGAGGCGGTGCACTGAGCTCATCGACGTTGTGGGGCTCAGGGACAGGGTGAACCACAAGCCCGGGGAGTTGAGCGGCGGCGAGCAGCAGAGGATTGCTTTGGCGGCGGCGCTGGCCAACGACCCGCCGCTGATACTGGCGGACGAGCCCACGGGTGAGCTGGACACCGAGAACGCACGGATCGTGGTGCAGTACCTGCGGAAGATAAACCGGGAGCTTGGGAAGACCGTGGTCATGGTGACCCACGACCCTAGCATCGCGAGGGTGGCGGACAGGATTCTACGGATGCACGACGGGGTGGTGCAGGCGGACGTGGCGCCGACGCGGGACGAGGCGGGGCCGGTGGATTACGGTGACATGCTCAGGGCGAGGATCACGGAGCTGGACGCGACGCTGGCCGGCCTCGATAGCCAGTTCAAGGCTGGGGCGATAACGGGTGACGAGTACGTGGAGAGGCAGACGCGGCTTAGGAACACGGTGGAGGTGCTCAGGGAGGAGCTTCACCGCCTGGGCATCGTGCACTGACCGACGTCAGCTTCACTGGCTTAGGAAAGGTTTGTAGCAGGTTACAAGTGACAAGGATACTGAATTTCCCGCATATAACAAAATGGCCGTGGATAAATGTTTTAGTTTGATGTTAGGGTGTTATTGGTTCTGCGTGTTAATCAAATATATAGTAACAGTGCTGAATGCGTCTATGCCATCTTATCTTCAACATTAATCCTATATACATCTATATCCTCAGCGTTATCTAATTCACTCTGCATTTGGATGATTTTTTTATTTACTGCATCGATTAACTCTTTGCGAGATACTGGCTTCAACAATATGAAATCATCTACGTTCCCGACCATTCTCATATATTCAGCATATTCCGAGTAACCGGTCAGAAAAATGATGCCGACAGACTTATCTTGCGCAAGAATCATGTAAGCTAACTCGTCTCCCTTAATCTTAGGCATCATGTAATCGATTATGAATATATTATACTCCTCAGACTTGATCTTCGTTAAAGCTTCCTCAGGGTCAGTAGAAATATCGACCGTGAACCCCTCACGGGATAATATCATTTTATTAGCCCATAGAATATCCTCGTCGTCATCTACTAATAGAATCCTGTAATCGGTGTTCACGTCCAATACACAATATGATGGTTATATTAAAGAAATGGATTTATTTT
>CAZEMD010000138.1:0-5907 GCA_964513225.1 uncultured Candidatus Bathyarchaeia archaeon
CCGCTCGGATAGGGCGGGGGGGTGTCGATGCTGTATACCGGCCTGGTGTCGTCGTCCCAGTCGTACCTGTGTATCCCCTCTTCCTCCCACTGCCTCTGCCATTTCTCCTCCATCTGGAGGAAGTCCATTCGTCTCGGTAGCACGTTCATCTCTTTTCATCCCCCGTCCCTATACGCCGCAGACCAAGCACGGTTGATAGGCTGGATATCCCTGCCTCTTTCTTTAAAAGGTTGTCCGATTCGGTCTGTCCTCTAGGCGTCTCCGGGTCTTCAGGTGATCCCCGCCGGGGGATCGACAAAACAATACCCCATTTGCCTCTCCTCAGACACCGAATCATTCATGGTGGTCGGATAAAAGCTTTCAGATTATGGGCTACACTTCCAGCCGCAGAGGCTCGTCCCGTTTCCTCGGCCCCTGGATCACCAGCCGTTCCCCGAGGGTGGCCTTCATGCCGTCCACCGCCGCCACCACGGGTATTCCCGTCTCCCGCTGCAGGTACTCCGCCTCCTCGACGGGATCGGCCTCCAGCATCCTCCACCCGAAGTGGGTTATCACCGCCGAAGACGGCCGAGCCTCCATGAGCACCCGAAGCGCGTCGTCTGTGCAGAGATGCATCTTTATCGGGTTACCCCTCGGCCAGATCACGCAGAGTATCAGGAGCCGTAAACCCGCGTACTGCTCGCTCAGACCCTGGAAGTACCCTGTGTCGCAGGTGTAGCCGACGGAACCGACGCCCTGGGCGTCGAACTTAACGCCAGTGGAAGAGGGGTCCGAGTGGAGGGCCTTCGTAGCCGTAAACTCGATGTCGTTCACGCTGAAACCTGTGCCTGGTTCTAGCTCGACGATTTCACCCACCAACCCCTTGTGGTAATCGGAGACGCATGGACCGAGGCCGCCTAGCCCCCGGGTCACGCTGGGCGGCGCCGCGAACAGCCCCTTCCTGTTTCTCGTGCCGTCCGTCATGGCCTCTATGAAGACCTCGGCGTCCGTGTAGTGGTCGGGATGGCAGTGGGACACCACGAGGCCGTCCAGCCTCCGGGGGCTGAGCCCCGCCCAGTTGGAGAACACCAGGGCGCCGGGCCCCGGGTCGATGTGCACCTGAGTCTCGCCCTGCACCACCCTGATGCCGGCGGTGCGCCTCCTCTGGGTGGTCATCACGAACCTGCCGCCGCCCGTGCCCAGGAAATGCAGCTCAAGGGGCTTCAGAGGCTGCCCCCTCTCCTCAGCACTCTACCCGCGAGGGCGCCCGTGTGCTCACCTTTACTCACCGCCAACTCCCCGTTCACGACCACATAGGGGATACCCTCCGGGTACCGGTGTGGGTCGCTGAACGTCGCCACGTCCTTCACCGTCTCGGCGTCGAATACTACGACGTCCGCCGCCATGCCCACCCTCAGAAGCCCGCGGTCCTGAAGCCCGAGCCGCTGAGCCGGCATGCCCGTCATGCGTCTGATCGCCTCCTCGAACGTGAACAGCCGACGCTCCCGCGCGTAGAGCCTGAGGTACCTTGGGAACGCCCCGTAGCAGCGCGGGTGGGGCTTGCCCTCGCCGAGCCTCCCGTATGGCGCGTGGACCCAGCCGTCGCTGCAAGGCATCACGCAGGGGTGCCTGACCAGCGTGTCCACGTCCTCCTCGACGCCCCAGAAGGTGACGTTCATGGCCTCGGCGTCCTCCTCCACCAGCAGGTCGCACAGAGCGTCCACCACAGGCACCCCGCGCGCCTCGGCCACCTCGGCGACGGTCATCCCCTGATACCTCTTGTTGGCCTCAGACTTCACATACGTGACCAACACCTTGTTGAAGTCCCTACCCTTCAGGTCCCCGGCCTCGGAGAACTCCCTCTCCAGCCTGCGCCTGATCCCCGGGTCTCTGAGCCTGCCGAGCATCTTCTCGACTCCCCCCTCGTGGGCCCAGTCGGGTATCACCTGTGACAGCAGGCTGGACCCGGCGGTGTACGGGTATATGTCCGCGGTGACGTCGAGGCCCCGCTCCCTCGCGTCGTCCAGCGCCTTCAGCGTGGTCTCCCCGTGTCTGCCCGACAGCGGCTTGTGGGACGCGCATGAGCTGCCGATATGCGACACCTCCACGGGCACCCTTGCCTTGAGCCCCAGTTCGATGGTTTCCTCGAGGTTCTCGATGTTGCCGCGCATGTGAGTCGAGTACAGCCCCCCTTTCTCTCTCAGTACCCCGCACAGCTCGACCAGCTCTTCGTCCTCGGTGAAGACCCCGGGCGGGTAACCGAGCCCGGCTGACATACCGTGTGCCCCATCGTCCATCGCCTCCCCCAGCAGCCTCTTCATGGCCGCCAGTTCGCCGGGCGTGGCGTCCCGGTCCTGGAAACCCATGACGTTCACCCTTATGGAGCCGTGGCCCACGAAAGGCACGAGGTTGATGCCGACTCCTTCTGCCTCTATTAATCCCAGGAACTCGGAGAGGGTTCTCCAGCTCCAGTCGAGGTCCAGCCCAGACGTGAAAGGCTTAAGGTAATGGATGAGGGCCTCTCTATGTTCGTCGTAGAGAGGGTACATGGATAGGCCGCAGTTACCCATGGTCACGGTGGTCACGCCCTGATGTATGTAGCTCTCGCACCTGGCGTTGCCGAGGACCGTGTGGTCCGCGTGCATGTGCACGTCTATCCAGCCGGGGCTCACGCATAGACCCGAGGCGTCTACCACGTGGGCGTCCCCCGTGTCGAGGATCGAACCGACTTTGACTATTTTTCCGTCTTTAACCGCGACGTCAGCGTTTATCCACGGGCTGCCTGCCCCGTCGAAGAGCCTGCCGCCTTTTATGACGATGTCGTACGACAAATGGATTCAATGGATACATGGGTCTTCATCTAATCTAGTTTTTCTTCCCCATCACATGTCAGACGTTTACCAATTGGACTAGATAACGGATAAAGGCCCATCGAGTTTACTAAAAAACCATTTTCTGATATTTAATTTTAAAAACACATAAACACAACCGATTAAAACCTTCTGTCACAAAGACCCAAAAAATTATGAAAACAATCCTAAAAAAATTCGACGATTCATCTCAAATAGTAATAATGAAAAATAGCTTAAGCGCCCCTCTGGGTATACTAGTCTTAATCAACATTCTAATAGCCATCCAGCCAGCGATGGCAGAAAACTACGTCTTACGCAGTTCCTGGCTCAAAACCCCTGTTTCGGTTGACGGAAAAGAGACAACGACCAAAGAATGGTCAGACGCAAACACGTACATCATCACCCTAGGGCTCAACGAGGGGATGAGCCCACCATACCTAAGAGCAAAGATCTGGGTAAAGAACGACCAAGAAAGACTCTACATACTCATGAAGATAGCGTACCTAGACAAGATACCGGGAGACAAGGAAGACCAGGCATTCCTATACTATCTATGGTCGACTCTGGCGGGCACAGACTGGGACAGAAGCGACGCCGCGTGGCTCTACCAGCTAGGATCACCGACAGACCTCACCAACTATGACGGCGACACATGGCAACAGGACACGTCAGCCACCCCGCCCGGCGAGAACAACGTCCAGGGAAGAGGCTACCACGACACCACGTTCTACTGGTTCGAGATGGCGAGGCCGCTGGACAGCGGAGACCAGTGGGACTGGAGCATATCTCCCGGCGAAACCATCGGCCAAGGCAACATGGAGCAGACAGGCGACCTCCTGTACGTGGGAATCCACGACGACTCAGAGGGACACCCCCTAGAGACCAGGATAACCCTGACACTGGCCCAACAACCAGAACACAACTACCCGGTCGGCGGAACCCTCGAGGAACAAGAAAAGAAGCCAACATACCTCTCAGCCATCGGGGTCACGCTCATAATCGTCGCAGGTCTCATCGCGTCTGCTAGACCACGAAGATAGTCGATATCTCCGCAGAGTTAAATATTTAATAGAGATGTGCATTCAATGCTGTTACAGGGGCCCGTGGCCTAGCACGGTTAAGGCGTCTGACTGATAATCAGAAGATCATGAGTTCAAATCTCATCGGGCCCACCAATTAACCAACTAATAAACAGGCTGACTTCTCCAAAGGACACCTTTGCACATCCATGTTAAATATTACCTATTTTACAATAGATTTTACCGTAAACTAGGTTCAATCACCTCAAGCTCCGCGGGCCGCACAAAAAGTATATATTGTATATACGCTAACGTATTTCATTAAGCCTGAGAAGGTGAGACAAGAATGGACATAGAAGTACTCAAGAAACACCTGGAAGACGAGGACTTTGTGAAAATACTGACCCACTGCCGGGAGCCCAAAACATACAACGAGATGAAGGGAGCCAAGGTAAAGCAGGGAAAACTCTTCAAGGTACTCAAGGAACTCAAGGTAAACGAGGCACTACTCTTCGCCGACGGAAAGTACTACTCTTCCCCCGAGGCCTTGAAGCTAATTTAACCCAGTTTTATCTCCATATTTTCTTTACACCCATCGAGTTTAATGTAAAAGACACTAGTTCTGGCGTCCCAACGTCTCGGTAAACGGCGTCCATTGCTAAAATTTTTATTCGACAACGGGGGACGGTACTGGATGCCCTCCAAGCCGAGCACAACTAACCAGCTATCCTGGGCGAAGAACCGATCAGAGTCACTGTACGCGGAAATACTGCAGCAGATCGAAGAAGTCCAAGACCCCCAGACCAGGGACGTGCTGGCCAAGCTGGCACGGTTGACGCAGATAAACCAGGAGCTCCAGACCCTCGGCTTCATAAGCCTTCTCTCAATGATCACCGAGAACCAGACGGCCATCGACGACGAGCTCATGCAGATAAGCGAGTACGTCGAGGCAATGGTCAGGGTCCACCAGGAGGAAGCGAGGAACCTGGAGAAGGTTCTCTGAAAACGTTTTACTGACAAAATAATAAATGCCGTTCCACGTCTTTAGACACGGTATGCGTAGAAGCCGTAAACATTTCCACGACCGCGTGTTGGCGAAGGCCAGGAAGCTGGTGCGCAACGGGAGGGTGGAGCGCCTCGACGGGGCGAGGTTCAACGTCATAGGCGACCACGGCACCTACAACGTGGTGAGGACGCCAAAGGGAGGCTTCTCGTGTACATGCCCCGGGTTCCGGGACAAGGGCAAGTGCAGCCACTGCACGGCCGTGAGCATCATGCTGCATCAGAAAAACAGATAGACGGGCTTCACCGAGCGATTTAGAGGCTCTGTCGTCAATACACCAAACAGCCATGTAAACCATGCTTAGTTTACTTTTTATGGTGCCGATTGAGTAAACCTAGAGGAACTTGCCAGAAAACTCGTCTTCAGGCTTCTCGCCGGCAGAACAGAGCTTCGTCAACACCGTGATCTATTATAGAAGAGAGCTGCTGCTGGTGGACGCTGGCGAGAAGGCGACGACACACTTCACGGACAGGCAGAGGAAGGCGCTTGTGAAGGCTGGGATACTCCTCAGGGTGTACGGGAAGGGGGGCTGCCGCCTACACCTCTCAGGCAAGGCGAGGCGGGTCCTCGAAGAGCCCTCGCTCCTCGGGTGACCCTAGACGCGTCTCAGCACGCGGCCAGGCGTGGCTCCCGTGTGTCTCCCTTTCTCGACCACGGCTTCCCCGTTTACGAAGACGTACTCGACTCCCTCAGGGTGACGCCTCGTCTCCACCTCGTCTCCCAGCACCTTGAGGCCCTTCAGGTCCATGAGGACGATGTCGGCGTGGGCTCCCTCCTCGAGGACCCCACGGCCCTCCAGGTTGTGCACCTTCGCCGCCATGGTGGAAGTCTTCTGGACGGCTTCCTCGAGCGTGAAGACGCCGCCGTCCCTCACGTACTTTATGTAGAACATGGGGAAAGCGCTGAAGGTGTTGATTCCCGGGAACGTGTAGGGCGGGTTCTTCATCTCCCACTCGGTGTCGAAGACGCTGGTGTCCAGCCCCACCATGCCCTT
>CAZEMD010000139.1:0-5885 GCA_964513225.1 uncultured Candidatus Bathyarchaeia archaeon
CTCTCCACGAATTCTGTGAGGCTCCCCACGGTGTCTTCGTTTTCGGTGTTGCCCTTCCTGTCTAGGTGGTAGGCCTCGATGCCCATGCTACGGGGGGTGAGGTAGTCGTAGGTGTGGTGGTCGCCTACGTGGATCATCTCGCCTGGCTCTATGCCCATGGCGTCGAGTATCGTCCTGTAGAAGCTCTGGTCTTTCTTCACGGACTGGTAGTCGCTGGGCGCCGAGAAGACGTGGGTGAAGTAGTCGCCCACTTCCTCTACCTGTATGTCGAGTAGCTCCCTTATCGTGTTGCTGGAGACCACGAGGGGGTGCTCCGACCCCAGGGCTTCTAGGGCTTTCCTTGTGTCGGGGTAGACTCTTATGAGGTTTCTTCTTTTCTCGGGTAGCTCCCGCCAGTCGCCGGGTAGGCCGAACGTTCTGAACCAGTATCCCACGTCGTACCATTCTGGGCGGTGGTCGCCTAGCTGGTTGTACTCCTTGAAGATTACTTCCCTGGCGGCCTCGAGGTCTACGCCGTGTTTCTCCGCGTACAGGCTGGGTATGTCTGTGCCCCATATGTACCTCGAGTACTCGTGGTCTATGAGGGTGCCCTCCATGTCGAATGATATGTATTTCATCCGGCTCCATGGATATTGTGGGGTGGGGCTATAAGACGGATTCCCCGGGTTTGATCGATCCTGGGGGTGGTTAGATCGTTTTCTGGTTGGCTACGTGTCTTCTTTTTTAAGGTAGAGGTTCTGGACCAGCAGGGCTGTTTTCTCGGTTGTGGCGTTGACGAACCTGTGGGGGGTGTCCGGCGGTATGTTTACCACCGTCCCCGGCTTTATCTCCGCGACCTCTGTGTCTGTCTCCACTCTGGCTTTGCCGGTGAGGGCTAGGACGTGGTGTTCCCGGGGGTGGGTGTGGGTGGCGGTGGAGCCGCCTGGTTCTATCCTGAGTATCCTGCACGAGTAGGCTGAGACGTCTTTCTTGTGTACGGCCATTACTGTGTTGACCTGGTGGTGGCCTTCCCCGGGCATGGGCTCCCCGGGTTCTTGGCTGAGTATTCTTATCTTGAGTGTCATGTCGTTATTGTGAGGGAGTGGTATGGGCTTTATGTGTTTGGGGTTGAAAAAAGGGGGGTTACTTCTTTGCCTTGGGTACCGTGTGGCTTAGCTTGCCGTCCCGGTAGAAGGCGCTGAAGGGTTTTTTGCAGGAGGGGCATGTGTATCCTTCGGCGTCGAAGAGGCCGAACTTCCATGTCTTGCCTGTTGCTTTGGCTTCCTTGCCACATCTGGGGCATTTCATCGTTGCTCAAATAATTATCATATATACCATATTTAAGTGTTAGTGAATTATCCATAAAAAAAGGGACAATCAGGTAGAAAAACAATAATTCATCCGATTTTATTTATGATATATTAGCTAATTTTCTTCATCGCTTATATCCCGGGACCGCCGAGGTATTAATTGATGAGCCTCGTACTGGGCACCAGCGGGTGGAGCTACAAGGAGTGGGTAGGCCCCTTCTACGAGAAGAAGACCGGCATGTTCAGCCACTACGCCAAGGTCTTTCGGACCAGCGAGATCAACAGCACCTTCTACAGGTACCCCAGCGAGGGCATGATACAGGGGCTGAGGCGCAACGCGCCGCCCGGTTTCGTTTTCGCGGCCAAGCTCCCCAGGCTCATAACCCACGACAAGTGGCTGCGGCTGGGGGAGGGCGTGGAGGACGACACGTGGCGGTTCCTGGAGCTCATGAGACCCCTGGCCGAGAAGCTGGGCCCCATACTCATCCAGCTGCGCCCCAAGTATAGCTACGAGGAGCACGCGGGCGTCCTCGAGGACTACCTTGATGTGATCCCGGGTAACTACGAGTGGGCGGTGGAGTTCCGCAACGAGTCGTGGCTCAGGCCCGAGACCTACGAGATGTTGCGGAGACACAACGTGGCGTACACCATCGTTGACGAGCCCCTGCTCCCGCCGGAGACGCGGGTCACCGCCGACTTCGCGTACATCAGGTGGCACGGCCACGGCGAGAGGCTGTGGTACGACTACGAGTACACCGAGGACCAGCTGGAGGCTTGGCTGCCCAAGGTGCGGGACGTGAAGGGCAGGACGCGGCGCACCTACGGCTACTTCAACAACCACTTCGGGGCCAACGCCGTGAAGAACGCCATAGAGATGCTGGGCCTCCTCGGCGAGGCGACGCCTGAGCAGAACATCGTCCTCGACAAGATCAATGAGTACAAGGAGACGGCGTCTAGGCCGGTGGGCGTGCAGCCCCTCACCGCGTACACGGGTGACGAGGAGGACCTCAGCGTCGCCGACCACCTCACCCATTTCATGGACGCCCGGAGGCTGGCACGGGCCGAGAAGATCAAGGACTCGGAGCTGGAGGTCACGGAGAGCGGCGACGAGTCCATCAAGGCCAGGGTCAGGGACTACTACATCGACGTGGACCTGGGGAACCAGGTGATAAAGCATGACTGCGACGACTGGCGGAAGGGTATGAGCAGGAAGCGGATGTGCAAGCACATGGGGAAGCTGTTCCTGAGTCTGCCGCCGGGCCAGTCGAAGCGGGTGCTGGAGCGCATCTGGAAGGACGTGGACGGCTGGGTGTTCGAGGAGTAGCTAGAGCACCTTTACGCCTAGATTCCTCAACAGCAGGTCTATTTTCTTGTTTTCGTGGCCCTTGAGGCCCTTATCCAGTATCGCCCCGTCTGCGCCGCCGCTCTTCTCCACCATCTGGGCCACCATGTCCTCGCTCAGGAGCGGTACGGCGTACTTGGCCGCCATGTGGCCGAAGGCGTATTCATCCATCATGGTCGAGAAGGTTGGGCAGTAGTGGCCCCCGCCGAACCCTATGGCTACGTCGGCGCCACCGTCGTCGTCTATGCCGCCGAGTATGGCGTCCACGAGGTACCCGCAGACGGACTTGTCCCTCCACTGGGCCTCCCTGCTGCCCACCTCGGCGAAGAACATGGGCACGTTGAACTCGGTGGGGCTGTGGTGGGTGGCCTCCAGGCTCACCTGGAACCCGCGGGGAGGGTCTTCGAGCAGCCTGAGGTAGACATCCCTCATCTTGTTGGGCGCCGTGAGCTGGAGCTCCCGGGTTCGGCCGCCGTACATGGCTTTACCGAAGTTGCCTGTGGGGTGCACGGTGAGGCTGGGCTTGCCACTCTTGGCCCAGTGGCGGCTCGCCACCACTATGTAGTCTAAGTCATATCTCTGCGCTAGGCCGTCGTAGTCCGCTGGGTACGGGCTGGGCTCCGCGGGCACCTTGTAACGCTCCTCCGGCACGATGAGCGGCTCCAAGGCGAACAGGTAGATGTCGCCCCTCCTGAATACACCTGGGTCCCCTGTATCTTTGAAGCCTCTTTCAAGCAGAATGTAGTGCATGGTCTCGCCGGCAGGGTCCGAGAGTGACAGGGTTATCGCTGGGTTTCCCATTTGGGCACCTTTCACGGAATAGGCGCTTGTGGAGGGTAAAAGGTTGGCGTTGTTGCGGGTTCTCGGGCTTGGAGGTATTCACGTCGTACGTGTTTGATGCCTCCACGCATGTAGGGGAGGAATATCTTATATTGGATGGCTATGACTGCATGAAAGTGATCACTGTGCTCAGCTCCGACATCGGCAGCATACCGGCCACCACGGAGCCCCGTGTGATAGAGGCCGGGGCCCGGAGATCGGGCACGCTGCTCCCGCTGCTCAACATAGGCGTGGAGGATTACTCCGGGTTCAGGGACGCCGTGGTATCAGGGTACGCAGACAAGGCGAAGGCGGGCGTCGAGGTCCCCAACTACCCCCAGTTCAGGGACATGAACGAGATGTTCTTCCAGCTGATGCGGGGCATCGAGAAGGGGGACGGCGGGCTTATGGCGGTCGGCTCCATAAGTCCGGTTCAGGGCGCGTCCATACCTGAGGTGGACGTGATACGGAGGGAGTCCTCGAAGATCAGGGAGCTGTCGGGGCATGATAAGCTGAGGCTAAGGATATGCGTCACGGGGCCGTACACGATGGCGTCGTTCTTCGGAGCCAAGACGCCGGGGCTTTACAGAATGCTGGGCCGAGCCGTCGCCGGGATACTGGATGTGTCGCTTTTCAGTTACCGATACGCCGAGGTGGCTCACGTCTGCGTGGACGAGCCCGTGCTGGGGTTCATGAACGACCCCATGCTGGACTACGGCTCCGACGGGCGGGAGGCCCTCAGGGCGGCGTGGGACGACATCTGCAGGACGGCGTCGATCAGGGGCGTGGATACCAGCATGCACCTGCACAACACCAGCGAGAGCCTGGTCTGGGACGTGGAGCACCTGGACGCGGTTGGTAGCCACGTGGGTGACCCCATCTACACGAGCGAGTCCACCCGCCAGCTTCTTGAAGAAAAAGACAAGTACATCTGGGCCGCGTTGGGGGTGACCCAGTTCGACAGCCTCATACAGATGCACTACCACGCCGAGGGGTACGAGGGAGAAATGCTGGAGAAGATCGGCGAGACGTGGACAGGCATCAAGAAGGGCGTCATCGACCCGTACATCTTCCTGGAGGATCAGGGGACCATGGAGAAGAGGTTGGCCAAGATCGCGGGGTTCTTCGGCGCCGAGAGGGTGGCCTACGCCTCGCCGGAGTGTGGGCTCAACAGCTTTCCCGACTACGGCGTCGCCTTAGAGTGCCTCAGACGGTCCGCCGCCGCGATAAAAAACCAGAGTCTCTGATCAACAGGGTTTATACCGGACACCCCGGGCACAATAATGTGGTGCCGACTCATGGGTAGGGTCAAGAAGGGCGTTAAATGCAGCGTGAAAGGGTGCAACGAGGATGCGGTGCGGTCGCTGAACGTGGCCAAGGTGAAGAACGCGGGGCTCGACGTCGAGGCTGGCAGGCGAGCCTACCTCTGCAAGGAACACTACAAGGATTTCAAGAAGGGGAATAAAAAAGACGCCCAGATAGAGAAGTGGCGCCGCGGGGTAGCCTAGCCCACGAACTTGGGTCTATCCTGCAGGTACACCGGCTCAGGCACCGGGCGGTACGGTTTTCCTTCAGTTTCTGCATGTATCTTTCCCTGCAGCTCAGCGGCTGACATGCTCTGAGAGTCCTTCAAGCCGCGGACCCTCACGGGCAGCTTCTCCTTTCCCTGCTCGCGTTCCCCGACGACGACGATGTAGGGTATCCACTCCTTCTCGGCGTCCCTGATCTTCTTGCCCACGGTCTCGTCCCTGTTGTCTATGTCCACGCGGACCTTGCTGAACCTGCCGCAGACCTCGTCGGCGAACCCGACGTGTTCGTGGCTCACAGGGATGATCCGTACCTGGGTGGGCGCCAGCCAGAGGGGGAGCCGGGGCTTGTAGCCCTTGTCTTTCTGCATCCTCATGGCCTCCCGCTCCAGGATGGCGTAGATGTCGCGCTCTATGGCTCCGCTGGGGCTGCAGTGCAGTATGTAGGGGTGCTTCTGGGTGCCATCCTCGTCCATGTATCGTATGTCGTACCGCTCCCCGTTCTCGACGTCGATCTGGTCGGTGGATAGCGCCGACGCCTTGTCCAGGGCGTCCACGAAGTTCATGTCCCACTTTACTATGAAGTAGGCGAATCGCTCCTTCCACATCTCCACCAGCACCGGCTTCCCGTGCTTCTGCACGAGTCCCTTTATGAACTCCTTGTTCTCGTTGTAGAAGTCCTCCACCATCCTGACGGCCAGCTCGTAGTCGCTCTTCTCGAACCCGATGCCCTCCAGCACGTCCTGGCTGAGCTTGAAGCGTCGCATGTACTCGCTCCGGGCTTGGTCCAGGTCCCTGCAGAAGGCGTGGACGTCTGGCATGGTGAACGCCCGGAGCCTGCGGAGCCCGGTCAACTCGCCGCGCTGCTCGCGGCGGAAGCTGTAGCGGGTCATCTCGTAGATGCGCATG
>CAZEMD010000140.1:0-5883 GCA_964513225.1 uncultured Candidatus Bathyarchaeia archaeon
AGCATGAGGTTCTTGACGTTGCTCTCCGGGATCACGACGCCGTGGCTGCCGTCCAGTCCGCGGAACTTACAGAGCTCGTAGAACCCCTCGATCTTCTGGTTGACTCCGCCGATGGCCTGGACCCCGCCCTTCTGGTTCACCGAGCCGGTCACGGCGAGGCCCTGCTTTATCGGGACGCCGCTGAGGGCGCTCATCATGGTATAGGTCTCCGTGCTTGAGGCGCTGTCTCCGTCGACGCCGCTGTAGTTCTGCTCGAATGTGAGCCTCGCTGTGACGCTGAGGGGGTGCTTCTTGGCGTAGCGGTTGGTCAGGAACCCCGTGAGTATGTGGACTCCCTTGGTGTGGGTGGGGCCGCCCATCTCGGCCTGCCTCTCGATGTCTATGATGCCCTCCTTGCCGACGCCGACGCTAGCGGTGATCCTGCTGGGCTTCCCGAACATGTAGTCCCCTGCACCCATGACCGCGAGGCCGTTGACTTGCCCAACCTTCTCCCCGCCTGTGTCGACGAGGATGGTGCCACGCTCGATCATCTCCTCCAGCTTCTCCTCGATGAGGTTGCTCCGGTACACCTTTGCCTCCACGGCTCGGTTGACCTGATCCTCGGAGATGATGTCGCTGCCGCTCTCCTGGGCATAGTGGTTGGCCTCCCTGATTATGTCGCTGACCTCGGCGAACTGGGTGCTGAGCTTCATCTGGTCCGACGCGAGCCTGCTGCTGTACTCGACGACGGCGGCGATGCCCGATGAGTCGAGGTGCTTGAGCCCCTCCTTGTTGCAGAGGGTGCACATGAACTTGGCGTACTGCTGGACGTTGTCCTCGTCCCTGTCCATGGTGGTGTCGAACTCGGCCTTCACCTTGAAGATCTTCTTGAACTCAGTGTCCAGCTGGTACAGCATGTAGTAGATCCGTGATTCCCCGACGAGGATAACCTTGGCGTCGAAGGGTATGGGCTCGGGCCGCAGGCTCCTCGTGGTCACGTAACCCATCCTCTCGGCTAGCTCCTCTATCTCCAGCTTCTTGTTTACGATGGTCCTCTTAAGCGTCTCATAGCTCCCAGGGTTACGGGCCAGATCCTCGACTGGGATGACTAGGAACCCGCCGTTTGCTTCGTGGGCGCTGCCCCCACGTATCATCGTATAGTTGGTGACCAGGGCGCCGAACCTGGCCTCCTTCTCGGTGGTGCCGAAAAGGTGGTTGTGGGTTGGGTTCATCTCGATGACCACCGGCGCACCCTCAAGCTTGCCGTTATCCACTATGAGGTTGACCTTGTACCTCTCCGTGGGGTCGGGGGTCGGGCGCATCATGAAAGATAAAGGCGACTCGGGCTCCTTCTGTGACCCGATTATCTGGTCCAGGTTCGCGAGTATGTCGTCCCTGACGGAGTCGATGTAGCCGTCACATTCCTTGATGCCGCCGTACTTGTCCCTTAGCCCCTGCAGCATGTGGTCCATGGCGTAGCTGGCCACCTCCTTGTTGAACTCGTCTACGGCGGCCTCGGCCTCCCTGTCTATCTCCCTGATCTGCCTGAAGGCGTTCCTCAGATTCTCCTGTAGCTTACCCCTGTTCTCGGCTATCTCGTCCCTGATCTTCTGCGGCAGAATGGAGAACTGCTGCTCGTTAATGGCCTGCCCGTTGATGACGGGGACGATGAGCATCCCGATCTGGCTCCTCTGGAGCGCGAACCCGGCCTCCAAAGCCTTCTGGTTGAGCTCCTTCATGAGCTCCGACTTCCTTTCCTCGAACTTCTTAAGGGTATCCTCCCGCCGGTTGGCGTAGTCCTCGCTCTCGAACGCCGCGACCAGGGCCTTCCTCATCTCATCTACGAACCTGTCCATGTCGTCACTGAGCTGTGACCCCATGCCGCTCGGCAGACTCAACGCGTTAGGCTTCTCGTCGTCCTCGAAGTTCCAGACGTAGCACCAGTCAGAGGGGACGGGCATGTCCTTGGCCAGCTGCTCAAGGTAAGTCAGTATGGCGGTCTTCTTACCCGTTCCAGGCATCCCCGCCACGTACACGTTGAAACCCTCCTCCTTTATGTCCAGCCCAAACCGTAGGGCCTGAACGGCCCGCTCCTGGCCTATGATCTCGATTAAAGGCTCAAGGTCTAACGTGCTCTCACAGGCTATGAACCCCGGGGGGCACTTCCTTCTGGCCTGGGTATAATCAAGCTCCTGCACCATAACCATCACTTAGAATATTCTGTGGATTGATGTGGAGGGAAGTTATTTAAACAGTGGGCATGGGCTTCGAGATCCTGGCTAACAGCTCGTTCCAGGTGAGCCCCTGGTCTATCTTCAGCGTGTAGTCGTCCAGCTTATCGGCCACGTCGAACCACCAGCCCTTGTACTTGAACTTGGCGGCGAGCACCGGGTACCGGCGGGGATAAATCCTGTGCATGTGGAGGAACTCGAAGAGCTTCTTCACCTGGGCCTTCTTGTAGTAGGCATACCGGACCTGGGACTTCACCTCCACAGCCAGAATAGCGTCGTCCTTCACGGCGAAGACGTCTGGCAGAGGCTCCCTGCTGGGGGCGCTGACGGGAATCCTGATGGCGTCGTACCCCTCGTCCCGGAGCATGTGGACCATCTCCCGCTCCGCGTCGTAGCCACGCTTCTTCATGGCGCGCACCTCCCTCGCGGTGAGCTGCCTCGTGTACCGCTGCCTGGGCTTCTTCTTGGGCTCGGCCAGGTCCCTTAGGCTCATTCCTCTTCGGGCTCCTCGGGCAGTTGCAGGGCGCCCGTCTCCAGGGGCTCCAACGCGAACCTCATGAGGTCCTTCATCCAGTCGCTGAACCTGTTGGCGTTGGCGTACTTCTGGTACATGCGCTTGTGGGGCACCTTGGTTATGAGGCGGAGATCCACCAGCTTGTTGACGTAGAACTTGGCGCTGCTCCTGCTGATGTCGCATATCCTCGCGAGGTCGCCGCTGGTGAAGTCCCTCTCCAGCTTGTTGTAGCCGACTATGATCCTCGGTGGCAGAGGCAAAGCCTTCTCAAGTACGTCTATCAGTGACTCTTCGCGAGACAATGTATAGACTAATTATGTAACATCCTTTAAGAAACGTTAGCATAGCCGGAGCCCGGCTGAGAGCCTCTGCTCACCCTCGTACCCTGACATCCTTAGGGCTGAACGTGTTGGGGACAAACCTTATCTGGGCGACGCATCCCATGATGTTTCTCTTATTGGGAACTAGGCGAACGGGCTTACCCATGCTCTCCTTTATCAGGAAACCGGCTAGCAAAGCGAAGGGGCAGAAATAGTAGCCGATCGTTTCTGGGCTGTTGAAGCCTTTCACAAACCTGCACTTGTTGAACGTGATGACGTAATCCACCGACTTGGTTTCTCCATCTATTTTCCTACTGTAATCGACTTCGCATATACCGGACGCGTCCAACATGCTCTTGAAGTTCACCAGGGTCCTCTCAACGTTGTTGAAGACGACGAGGTTCAATAGCGCCGCGTCCGTTAATTTGTAGAAAGATTGAGTCATCTGGTTCAATATGGTCCTCGTCCTCTGTATGGGAAGTATCTTTGAAATCCCCTGCTGGTACGCGACGAAGATGTTGTGGAAAAGCACCAAGAGGTCTTTCTCAGACAGCTCCAGCTTAGTGGTGTAAGGGGGGTCGTCGAGACCGGCTGCGCCTTCGTGTCTCTTGATCTTCTGTATTAGCTGTGCCAGTAAATCTTCTTTTATGGGCTTCTTGAGAAGCCAGTCCGCGCCCGCGTCCTTCGCGAGCTCGATGTTCCTGTCTCCACCGAACTCCGTCATGATTATCGTCGGGATGTTCCTAGTCTTGTTCAGAGACTTGATGTACCTGCACACCTCGAGGCCACTCATGTCCGACATCAGGATATCCAGGAAGATGACGTCGGGCTGAACACGGTTGATGATCACGAGGCCATCCTCTCCACTACTAGCCTCCATGACCTCGAAGTTTTCATCTTGCAGATGCAGCTTCAGATACCTGCAGACCTCTGGGTCATCGTCTATGACGAGCGCAAAGCGGCGTATTCTCTCACTCATAGAAGCCATCTGCATTCCCTAGACTCGCGTGAACTGTATCAGCTCGAACTCGTTTTCAACATGTTCTGGTTTCTCTTGCTCCCGGGGGGTGAACACGATCCTGAATTCCGTCCCTTTCATTATCTCGGAGTCTACGAATATCTCCCCGTTATGGTCGTTCACCGTCTGCTTGCAGTAGGCGAGGCCAAGCCCCGTACCGTAAGCCTTCGTCGTGAAGAACGGCTGGAACAGTTTACGCACCTGATCCCTCGTCATGCCCACGCCCGAGTCCTTCACAGTGATCTCGGTTTTTCCGCCGGCCACATGTGACGAGATCTCAAGCTTACCCCCTTTTGGCATCGCCTCGCAGCTGTTGATGATGAAGTTGACGAACACCCTCTTCATGCGGTTATAGTCCAGAGGGATCACAAGATCCTCTTGGATGTTCACTATAACATCCACTCCCTCGGGTTTCTCCACGAACTCAAGCGAGTCCCTCACCAGCTCATGGACGCTCACCGGCTGTATCTGAAGATCACCCGACATGGTCTGGAGCTTCCAGTCGTTCATGATCTCCTCCGCGAAGCGGACGTTCTTCTCCATCACCTCAATCATATCCGTGTACTCCTCCGGGTTCTCCTTAATGACCTTCAAGGCTAGCCCCAGGTTGTTTATAGGGTTCCTGAGGTCATGCCTCACCATCTGGGAGATCTTCTTGTAGCCTTCAAGAGTCTCACGTATTCGCAATCGCTCCATCTTCTCTATCAGCTGCTTCTGGTTCAGTCGCTCCATGGAAGCCGCGACGTGCTCGCTGAAGATCTCCAGAAGCCTCTGGTCGTTTTCATCAAAGGCGAACACCTCGTTACTCTCGAGATTCAACACGGCGATCACTACGCCGTTTATCTTTATGGGGACTGCGAGCTCGCTTCTTGTCTCTACGTCTGGGAAGAACACCTTATACTCCGGGTCGTCTTCTATGTTTTTCACGAGCTGGGAGGCGCCTTCGTTGACAGCCCGGACGGTGATCCCTTTCCCTTCGAGAGGCATCTCCACGATGTGATATTTTTCCATGGACCAGATGAACTCGTGTCTGAGAACGTTTCCCCTGACGAACGCGAAGCTCCCGGCGTCCGGTTTAAAGATGTCGTCTATCGTTTTATGGATGATGGACACTATTTCTGCTAAGGACGTTGCCTGCGCTAGGAGTGTGGAGTGACGGTGCAGCTCTTCGAGTATCCTCGTTTTACGAGTCAAATCCTTCTTATGCCGTGTTTTCTCCACAAGGTTCTCTATGTTCTTCGAGAGAACCATGTAGTGATCTAATCCGACATCTTTTCTGATGTAGTCGTCTATGCCTGCGTTGAAAGCCCGTTCAGCGATCTCCTCGCTTCCCCGCCCCGTGTACAGAATTATCGGGGTTTCCGTGGTCTCCCTGACCTTGTCGGCGAGGGATATTCCGTCCATCGCCGCCATCTTGTAATCGGTTATTATGCAGTCGAACTCCCTGCGGCTTACCTCGTCGAAGAAGCGATCTACGTCGGTAAAATCCACCACCTTGAGCCTAGGGTTCACCCTCTCTAGGTTCAGCTTCGTGAGATACAGGTAGTCTTTGTCGTCATCGATGTGTAACACCCTCATCTGGTTTCCATTAGGGTGGATAGAGCTCGACATTGTCCAACTCAACCAGAATATGGTAAAAAACGATTATTCACCTATGTTATTGATCAAATCTAATTGACATCTAAGATTTAATAAAATATCAATGCTAATATCGGTGACCCTTAGAATTGGGTAAAAATTTATGGAGGTATTAGCTGTCCCCAGTTGGGACGGGGACCACCTTCTTCCCCATCTCCTTGATGCCCTCCTCCGCCACCTTCC
>CAZEMD010000141.1:0-5857 GCA_964513225.1 uncultured Candidatus Bathyarchaeia archaeon
GCTCCCCGAGTACCCGCCCGAGTACCAGAGCGGCCTCGGCGACGAAGGCAAGGAGAAGCTCAAGGCGTGGGTGGAGCAGGGCGGCACCCTCGTCTGCCTAGGCGAGGCAGGCATTTACGCCATCGAAGCCCTCGACCTGAAGGCCGCCGACACGCTGAAGGGCCTAGACCCCAAGGAGTTCCACTGCCCAGGCAGCACCCTGCACATACACGTCGACGTCTTCGACCCCGCCGCCTACGGCGTGGAGGAGGACGCCCTCGCCCTCTTCTGGGGGAGCCCCGCCTACAAGATACTGCCCAGCCCCGACAACCACAGGTACCAAGTCGTGGCCAGCTACCCCGACCACGACGTACTGGAGTCGGGCTGGCTCATCGGAGAGGAGCACCTGACCAACAAGGTGGCCGTCCTCAGGGCCGAGGTGGGCGAAGGCGCGGCGCTGCTCCTGGGCCCCAGGGTCCAGCACCGCTGCCAGACCAACGGCACCTTCAAGCTCCTCTTCAACAGCCTACTGGGCTAACCCTTTTTTCTTTAGAAAATAGAGGCCAGCTGAAACAACGAAGTACTGACCTATCCCACGTCGTCGAACTCTTCGCCGTGTGCTTTCACGCCCTTTAGCTCCTGAAGCTCCCTGTGGATATCGCGCCTGATGTCTACGATCTCCTGGCTCAGCCTCACGGAGACGCTGGTCCCCAGCTTATCCCTGAAGGCGTGGGCCTCCTCTACGAGCTTCTCGCTCAGCCTGCGGTGCAGTTCATGGATCTTTTCCTCGCTCATCGCCTCATCTCTCCCATACTCCCCGGTTTAGCAGCCTCAGGGGCGTCATACACATCTATACTAGGTTTCTCGATGCAGACTATGCAGATCCTGTCAGTGAATGAGCCGCAGTACCTGCAGAACCTGGCGCCGCATGTCCTGCACGTGTAGAGCTTGCCTGTGCTCTGGTCGCATATCTCGCACTCCTCAAGCATAGCGACACCAACATGGCTCTAAACCAGTAATTGACGGGACAGGCGACCCCGATATAACCCTATCATTGCACCGAAGAGTGCGGAGAGCAGGGTATAGCACGTATTGTTGCGTTGAACATGTGTAAAGATCGATGGAAATACTGTGCCTTCGGAAGGCCGTCGATTTCATTTTTCCCTGTTAACGATGTTTGTCCATCTTACATTGTTTTGCGTGATGTCATCAAAGCGGAGCAATAACCGAGATATGGTATAGAAAGAACTATTATACTATAGTTATAACTATAATAAATGGTGTTTGAATGGAGACAGAGACACAACTCACCCCCACCTCCAAGAGAATCGCGTTGATGAGCGTGTTCACCGCCCTCGTCTACATAACCACATCCATTTCCGTCGCGATGCCGCCGCCCCTCGGCGTCTGGCACATGGGCAACCTCGTCGGCTTCCTCGCCGCCATACTCTGCGGCCCCAACATAGGGGCCTTCGTCTGCGGCGTGGGCGCCGGCCTCTTCGACCTCTGGAACCCCCTCTGGGGAAGCAGGTTCATCATCTACTTCCCCGGGACCATACTCATCAGGGGCAGCATGGGCTACCTAATAGGCAGGATAGCCTACGGCCGGGACGACTACCTCAAGTACTCTGTGGCCGCCGTCCTCTTCGGCCATGTCTGGAAGAACGTGGGCTACTTCCTCTACGACTACATGCTCTACGGCGCAGCCGCGTTCATGGACCTGACAACCCTCTCCGCCAAGAGCGTGTTCGAGGTCGTCCTCACCCTAGCGGTGCTGGCGGCGGTAAGGAGAAAAATGGGCGTCACGTACCTCATAGAGGAACAGTGATGAAGGTAATAGATGCGCACACCCACCTGGGCGAGTTCCCCGTATTCGGCGAGTCCATAGACCTAGAGGGGCTCCTCGCCCTCATGGAAGAGTACGACATAGAGAAGGCGGTGGTGTCAGCCCTCCCCAACTCCCTCACCCGGGAGGCCATCGAGAAACACCCGGAGAGGTTCACGGGCCTCGTGCGGGTGAACCCACATGAAGCCGACGCGGCCGCCCAGGCCGACGAGGCCATATCGGGCCAGGGCTTCAAGGGAATAAAGCTCAACCCCCTGTTCAACAACTTCCTTCCCGACAGTCCCGCCGTGGACCCCGTCATGGAGGTGGCCGCCAAGCACAGGGTCCCCGTGCTCATACACAGCGGACATCCGCCTTGGAGCCTACCGTGGAGCTTCGAGCGCCTCGCGGACCGGTTCCCCGACGTCACCATAGTCATGGCCCACATGGGCCACGGCCACATAGTCTACATAAACGGCGCCCTGGACGTGGCCGAGGACCACCCCAACATCGCGGTGGACACCGCGGGGATGACCATGCATGCTAAGATCAGGGAGGCCGTGAAGCGCCTCGGCGACAGCCGCGTCATGTACGGAAGCGACACCCCCCTGGGGCACCCGGCGTGGGAGATACCCAAGGTAATGGTCTCGGGCCTCGACGAGGAGCAGCTCAGAAAGGTGCTCTACGAGAACGCTGAAACAATATACGACATGCGTGAGTCGGCATAAAACCGTCCGCCTTGAGAAACCTGATATCCTCGTCTCCCCAATCAATATGGATTCGAGTTGAAGAGACGCTTCGTAGACCCGTTCAAGGCACCGGGCAGATGGTACAAGGGCAACGTCCACGCCCACACCACCATATCCGACGGCACAAGGACCCCTGAGAAGCTAGTCGAGATGTACCGGGACGCCGGGTACGACTTCCTCTCCGTGACGGACCACAGCGTGGTCGCCGACACGAGAGCCCTTGGCGGCCCCGGCTTCCTGCTGATCCCCGGCGAGGAGATATGCGTGGGCAAGTCCCACGCCGGCACCCTATACCACCTGGTCGCGCTTGGCGTGGACGAGACGCTGCCGTTCACCGACTTCGACAGGGGCCTCGACCCCCAGCGGGTGGTGGACCACGTAGACGAGATCGGCGGCATCCCCATCCTCGCCCACCCATACTGGTCGGGCCTCAGCCACCGCGACATGATGGAGCTGGACCGGTACCACGGCGTCGAGATATACAACACCAGCTGCATGTACGAGCGTAATACGGGCCTCAGCGCGGCCCACATAGACGGCATTATAGTCGCAGGGAGGCGGCCCACGATATACGCTGTGGACGACCACCACGGCGCAGACAGGCCCACCATGCCCCTGGACGCCTGCGGCGCGTGGATCAGCGTGAAGGCGCCGTCGCTGAGCCGCGAGTCCATAATGAAAAGCATAAGGGACGGGCTCTTCTACAGCAGCACGGGCCCCGAGATAAAGGACATAGCCATAGACGGCGACGGCGTCGTGACCGTTGAGTGCAGCCCCGTGAAGACCATCAGCTTCGTCTCCACGCCCAGCCTGGGCATGGTTTTCCACGCCATGGACGGGCCCCTCACCGCCGCGGCTTACCCGGGGCGCCCCGGCGAGACCTACGTCAGGGTGGAGGTCACCGACTACGAGGGAAAGACAGCTTGGTCCAACCCCATATACAACGAGGGCTGAGAGCGGCGGGGCCGGCTAAAGGTCTACGCCGAGGAACGTCTTGACCAGGACGCCGACCATGAAGCTGAGCGCCGAGACGCCGAGGCTTATCCCGGCCATCTCCGCGAACTGCTTCCGGAAGCTCAGGTCCCTGGCCACCGAGACGTAGTAGTTGAAGACCATGATGATGAGCACCGCCAGCAGGAGCGTCACTGGCAGGCTCAACGTGTAGCTGTCGAACGCGAAGAAAGGGGCCACCAGGAACACCACGGTGAGCACGTACGTGGCCCCCGTGTAGAGGCTGGCCTTCAACGCGTTCTCGCCTCCCTCCGCCCTTATGCTCAGGTACTCGCTGGCGCCCATGCTCATGCTCGCCGCTATGCCGGTGATGAGGCCGCTCAAAGCGATGAGCCGGTTGTTCTGGAACGCGAAGCTCAGCCCCGCCAGGGTCCCCGTGAGCTCCACCAGGGCGTCGTTGAGCCCCAGCACTATGCTGCCCACGTACTTGAGCCTCTCCTCGTCTATCATGGCTATGAGCCTGTGCTCGTGCTCCTCCTCGTCCTCTATGAGCTCCTCGACGCCCGGCACCGACGCCAGGCCGCCGTACACCATCTGGGCGTCCTCCTCCCCGGCCTCCATGAGCTTCACCGCGAAGGTGAGCCCCAGCGCCCGGGCCAGAAAGACGTACCAGGATATCTTCGCCTCGTTGGGCTCCAGCTCCTCGCCCGTCAGGTCGCCTAGGAACCTGTAGTGCCGTAGCTCGTCCCCCGATATCTGGGCGAGTACCTCCCTGTTGCCTTCGTCGTCCATCATCCGGGAGAGCCGCCTGTATATGTGGTGGCTGTCCAGCTCGTTCTGCTGCTCGACTAACAGGCCGTTCCTCTGTTCCATGGTCAGCTCCGGGTCCATCGAGTATGGTTTGCCTCGGCAGTAAATAAGCAGGGCATAGCCGCGAGGGCCCTCGTCACAGGAGGCTGACCCTGAACCTGCAGACGTCGGAGCCGGAAACCGCCGACTCCAGCAGCTCAACTTCCACACGGCTACCCGACACGGCCTCCCAGTAAGCCTCCACGAAGCCCCTGCTGCAGAGGCACCACGTCTCGGACATGGTCTCTTCCACGGGGAGGCCGTTCACGAGGCTGCAGTAGCACCTCATGCCCCTGCCGTACGTCTGGGGGGTGTAGCCGAAGATCACCGTCCCATCGTCAGGTTCCACCTGCATCCCCCTTGGAGGCTTCGCCGCCATGGCGTCGATGAAATCGTCGAACGCCTCATGTTTCTCGCGCCGCTTCACGGCCTGCCGGATCGGTGCGCCGTGGTGCTCAGCGCAGTTGCGGCCGCAGGCTACCATTATCTCTGTCTTCGCCTCGTCGTCCAGCGTCTCGTCCATGCACGCCATGGCTTCCTTGACCCAGTGAGCCACCCGGTCTTTCTTCCAGCTGTTCCTCACGTCGCCGAGGCCCCGCGTGATGGCGTCGGCGGCTTCGTCGCCCACCGTCTCCCTTATCCTTCTGTCCAGTTCTTTGAGCGGCCCGACGTAGTCCGGCATGTTCAGATAGTCTCAGGGCGGACGTAATAAAGACTGTCTCTCAGCAGCGAGTAAAGCCTCTAAGCGATAAAAAGGGGCCGCTGATAAAAATGGGGGAAGATGTTCCTAAACTTTCTTCCCGCTACAGTTTCCCAGCCAGTGCGGCGGCCGTCTTGTACTTGTAGATGACCTCGATCTCCCGGGTCTCATGGCACTTGGGGCAGACAACGTCCATGGTGGCCTGGAACTCGGTTCCGCATTTCTTACACCTATACTTCACCTATCTTCACCTCCCTTCGACACCACTTGTCTCATGAGCGTATCGTCCGCTCCTATGAGCGACTCAAAGCCTCCATATAAGCCATATTCAACACGGAAAACACGTCGATTTATGCATGGTTGACACTTCCATGACACGGTTCTACTGTTTAGCGTCAGCTTGACCGCCGATGGTTAGCGGCGCCTCTCAGTTAGGGTAAAATAACTAGATTATGTGTGGGTGCAATAACCCGGTTGGGGTAGGCTAACCGGTGAAGTGCTCGTAGACTCCCCTGCTGACCGTGGCTATGGTCTCCTCGGCCTCGTAGACGTCCTCGGCGTCCATGGTGAAGCAGCTGAGGATATACTTGGCGTCAGACGCCTTGATGGTAACCACGGCCACGTCGTTCCTGATGCCGGGCAGGGACCCCGTCTTCCGTTGGAGAACCACCTCCTTCTTGGGCAGGTACTTGGGTATCCGGTATTGCCCCGTCTGGCACTTGCCCATGATGTCCAGTATCTCGTCGCAGCTCTCCCTGCCGGCTGCCTCCCCGTTCACTATGAGCTCCAGGAGCCTCGTCATCT
>CAZEMD010000142.1:0-5844 GCA_964513225.1 uncultured Candidatus Bathyarchaeia archaeon
GTATGTGTTCGCTCGCCAGCTTGAGGTTGAGGTGGGTGTGGGTGGAGTCGTACTCAAGCGGCGGCCTGACCACGTAGACGTATACGACGCGGTACGTGCCGGGCTCGTAGTAGCCCGGGTTGAAGGCGCCCACCTCGCTTCGGTAGGCCAGCCTCTCTACGTCGTAGTAGTACGAGCCTGTGCTGCCGGGGTAGGAGACCGTGCCTCCCTCGTCTTTGACGTACGCCACGGTGCCCGGCGGGTTAACTATCTTGACGAACTCTATGTGGGGGTAGCCCACGTAGCCCGTCGTTAGGGGCGCGTCCCAGTTTCGGAACAGGAACCTCTTGTCGCCGACGTTCAACTGGTAGCTGAACTCCTCCACGAGCGTCCCGTTGGGGTAGAGCGTGGCGGCGTAGTCCGAGACGTAGGCTTCTTCCTCGAAGAGCCCCGAGACCGCGCCGGGGAGGAACTGGCCCCCGACGGCGAGGAGGAACGCTACGGCCATGTACGTGGCTATCTGACGCTGCTCAGCCATCTACTTCACCGAGACGTCCGGCCGTCTCTCTATCTCTCCCTCGAACTCCAGGTACGCCAGCTTCTCCGCGCCAGTAGCCGCGGCCACGAGGTTGCTGGGTATGGTGTCCCGCATCGTGTTGTACTCCTGGACGACGTTGTTGTACGTGTACCTGTGGCGGGCTATCTCGTCCTCCACGTCCACGATGGACCCCATGAGGTCCTTCACGTTCTCCGACGCCTTCAGCTCGGGGTAAGCCTCGGCCACGGCTAGCAGGTTGTTCATTATGGACCTGCTCTCCCTGTCTATCTCGTTGACGTTGCCCGGGTCCGCGTCCGTGACGCCAGCCCTCAGCTTGGCGATGTTCTCGAACACCTCCCTCTCGTGAGCCACGTAGCCCTTCACAGCTCCCAGGAGCTGCTCCACCATGTCCAGCCGCTTCTTCAGCGCCACCTTGATCTGGCCAAGGTTCGCGTCGGCGGCGTTCCTGTACTTGGCGAGCCGATTATAGATAGTAACGGCCATGTAGATGACGACGACAACAATGCCTAAAATAACTAGGTAAACGGTCTGCAAGTCACTCACTGAGACTTCTAAATCACCCCCCGATTTAAACTCATTCACAAGGAAACCATCATATCGGCGGCGCTCCCCCTTATTCCCGTGATTGATTTGACGGATTACTCAAACCTCACATGGGTGGAGCTCGAGGAGAGGCTCAGGGACAAGAGGCTAGTTGTCTTCCCCACGGGTAGCGTGGAGCAGCACGGCCACCATCTAGGAGTGGGCGCCGACTGGCTGCAGGCAGACGCCATAGCGAGGAGAGTCGGCGATAAGTGCGGCGCCCTCGTCCTGCCGACGCTCTGCTACGGCGTCTCCGGGCACCACAAGGAGTTCCCAGGCGTCCTCACCATGACGTTCGACACCTACAGGAGAGTCATAGGCGAGATTCTGGACAGCCTGGTCATGTACGGCGTGGAGAAGGTGGTCTTCGTAAACGGCCACGGCGGAAACACTGCCGCCATCGTGGAGGCCGCGAAGATGGCCCGTGACAGGCATGGGATGCTGTGCGCGGTGACCCACTGGTGGGACGTGCTCGCTTCGGAGAGCATCTTCGGCCACTCCGCCGAGGAGCACGCGGGCTACGCCGAGACGGCCCTCACCCTCGCCTCGAGGCCCGAGGCCGTGAGGATGGACAGGTCCCTGCTGAAGGAGACCAGGCAGGCGGACGCGGAGATTCAGCTCGTCAGGGCCGGGCTTGCCAGGTTCAGGGGCGGCGTCGTGAGGATACCCCTGCGCACGATAGACGTGACGGACGTCGGGTCCATGACGGAGGCGCACCCCGACGATGCGCCGACCACGAGCGACTACTCCATGATAACGCCGGAGTACGCCGAGAAGCTCATGGCCAGAGTCGTGGACTGGCTGTGCGCGTTCATCGAGAGGTTCGAGGGGTTCCAGGTGTCCCAGGTCGATAGGGCTTACCCCTAGACGCTTAGCTCCACAGCCTTCACGTCCCCCAGGCTAAGCGATAAGCCCCCGATCTTACTTGGTAATATTTTCACGACGGGCTCCGGCTTGGGAGTCAGGTAGAGTGATAGCCCCAGCAGAGGCTCGTCGTCCAGGGTGAAGCTGAAGCCCCGGGTGTCGGCGATGGCGGCCCTGTCTTTGACCTCCTTCACGTCGGCGATGGGGTGGCCAAGGAGCCTCACCGTCCCGATGGTAGGCCGCTCAGTGTGGAACCCCAGCCACCCGTAGTAAGGGATGCCGCCGTCGATCACGCCGGGTTCGCCGTCAAGGTCGCCTGTCAAGCCAGTTCCTTGGTGGCTAAGCCTCATGAGGGCGTACTCGGGCTGGGCCCAAACCACCTCCCCGGTGATCTCCTCCGCGGGCTCGGCGTCGGCGAAGCCTTTGAGCACGTGGATGGGGTGTCCTCCCCTCGCCCTGAGTGGGTCTGAGGGCTCCCTCACCTCCAGGTGTATGTGGGGTGAGGTGCCCCAGCCATAGTACCCTGAGCGTAACAGTGCCCCAAGCTCCATGCCCAAGTCCACGTGGTCCCCTGGGGATAGGCCGGTATCGACGTGGAGTATCTTCACCACGACGCCGGGGTTATCGACTGGCCTGATGAGGGTGACGACGTCGTACCCAGCGTCCGTGAACCCCCTGCCCCGCGGGGCCTTGACCCGCCTGACCATGACCACATCGCCCTCGACCGGTGAGGGCGCCGCGCCGCCAAACGCTAGGGAGGGGTAGACGTCGATCCCGGACTTGAGCCTGTGCCCCGGGTAGGGGCTGTTGAATAGGCTGAAACGCCCCTCACGGGGGCAGTGGACCCTCACCCCCATGGACTCCGCCACCGGCATCATCCCTGACAACGCTTAACGTTCCTAGGGACGGGTGCCCACATTAATCGTTTTCCCAACGGGGATAAACACGGTTTTAAATTGGATGCACACGATATGTGATTGAGCGTACATGGAACCTGCTTTAAGGGGCATACTGGAGAAGGTCATAGACGAGGAACTCCTCGACGACAGGCTCGTGGGGAACTACAGGATATTCACGCAGTTCAAGAACGCGGGGTTGATCGAGAGCGTGCCCAGCGCCATGTTCGGCCGCATATACACCAGGGCGTACAACGCGTGGCTTGAGTACAAGGCGGGGGACGACAAGCCCTTGAACAGGCATGAGGCCACGGAGTTCAGCAGGATTTTCGCGACGCGGTCCATGGAGATAAGGTCCAGGCTCACCGAGATATCCAGCCTCTGACCAACAGAGTCTTAGTCGTCTCAGGCATTACCTGTTCACGTGTGTGAGGCGTTCGTCTCCGACGAGGAGTACCCGACTTACTTCGTTAAGCTGGAGGGTATGCGGGGGAAGGTGGCGGCGGAACTCGACTTAGCGGGAGACGTGCTGGACATTGCCACGGGGTCGGCGTACTTCGCGATGGCTCTGGTCAGGGAGCACCCTGACATCCATGTCACAGCCATAGACATAGATGGCCTCAAGACAGCACGGGAAAACGTGGACGAGGCGGGGCTATCCAGCAGGATAACGTTGAGGGCGATGGACGCCACGAGCCTAGAGTTCAGTGACGGGAGCTTCGACCACGTGGTGAACTTCCTGGGTCTGGAGGACATCCACATGACTAGGGGACGCGAAGGCGTGGAGAAAGCGTTCAAGGAGGCCCACAGGGTGCTGAAGCCCGGTGGCTCGTTCTGCTTCGCGGCCATGCCCAGCGACGAGGCGGAGACCCAGGCCCAGAGAAACGAGATCGATGTCTTCTCCTGGGTATGCGACGCGACGTGGCTGACCAGAGCAGAGTACCTGAGCCTGATATCTGGCTCCGGCTTGGCCTTCGAGTACAGCAAGGTGTTCAGGACGGGGAAGAAGCTCACCGTGGGGCAGGCTAGGGAGGAGATAGAGTTCGCCTGCGAGAACGTCCCAGCCATATACGGTAGGCCTGCGCGCGGCTTCGACGAGGCGTGGGAGAGGTTCGGCGACAGCATCACGGAGCACGGGATGGGTCACTACTCAAGGCTGGAGCTCTTTGTTACATGGAATAAAGGAATTTGAATAATTCATTGTTATATTGAATTAGTCGAATTTTTATTGAGTATTTGAGTCTTGATCTTTTTCTTTGTTAATAAAACCCTTGAAAAACCAATAAGCCATTAAAAAATTAAAATGTTGGTAATCAAACCCGAGAAAGGAATTGAATAAATCGAATCTATAAATGGTATTAAAATCATTAGTAGTAAGAAAATTATAGGATAATATTTATCTAAAAATTTAATATTCATTGATTCTAATTTCCTGATCATTATAAAATATCTTTTGCCTGTTTGAATTAGTCATATAGTTATCAAGTCGTTCTTTTTTTATGAAATTCAGAAATTTTAATTTGAATTTTTAAGCGCGAGAATAGCTAACGCAAGTTAAGCAATAGTATCTTATCTAAGAACTTCTAAAACTATTTACCAACGGAATATGAATCATGTTAAAATAGAAGATTCTAAACATACTAAAAAATATTTATTCATTATAGTTATGTTATTCGTTTTACTTTTCTTATTTAATATTTGGGTTTTATTAGATGTATATAGAACAAGTGAGTATACTAAACCTTTTTATTGGTTTGGATTTATCCTTTTAGGCATTGTAGGTTATTATTGGTATGAATTTATAGATTTTCTTAATAAAAATAGATATTATAAGATAATTATTATCATAGCAGGTCCTTTTTTATATTATCTTAATAAATTAGAAGACATTCCCATTCTAAATTCTTTTTTAATCGCTGCCCCGATTTCTCCCTTTATGGCGATTTTAAGAGTATTAATATTATTGTTTTCGAAAGAAGCAATCAATTCGCACACGAGCGAATAGCACAGTTGAAAATGGTTATGGGCTCGCGTAAAATTCATATTCTAAGACTCTCATTGTTATATTGAGAATTTCAATATCCTTGTCACATGGAATAACTGAATTTCAATATCTTTGTCACTTGAGTAACTCATCATGGTAGGCGGTATGAATTCTGAGATGTTGTCCCTTTACATTGTATCACCGATTTGATAATCTTAACAAGATAAGAATTACGAATTGTGACCACCTGTGATAATTTCCATTTATACTTATGACTTGTGAGTCGGCTTTTTATTCAAACCCCAACTGATTTGTTAATCGAAAATGTTGGCGGTCTCATAGATGAATAAAGAACTAGAAAAAAATGTTCAGATAGCACCCATTTCACCGGAGTACATCGAGAGCTTTCACCAGTGCCTCGAATCTGTAGCTAGTGAAAGAAAGTATCTTGGATACGTAAAGGCTCCATCCCTTGAATCAACCCGTGATACTGTATTATCAAATATACAGAGAGATATCCCCCAATACATCGCTGTCATAGACGACAAGGTTATTGGATGGTGCGAGGTCTTGCCAAACAAGGGTGAGGGATTCACACATAGCGGAAAAATAGATACAATGGGTGTATCCTCGGCTTATCGGGGTCAAGGAATCGGTAAAATGTTGATGGATGCTACCCTTTCTGCAACAGAGAAGTTAGGAATTGAGCGGGTTGAATTACTGGTTTATGCATCAAATGTCAATGCGATTAATTTCTACGAAAAAACCGGATTCATATATGAAGGGACAAAGAAGAAAGCCCGTAAACTAGATGGGATATACGATGATGTCCACATCATGGCTATTTTCTTAAATCCATAACCGTTTGTTATACTGCAAGAAATTCAACATATCTGTTACATGGAATTAGCGTCTTTAGGGCGTGTTTTGTGTTCGGTGGATTACACTTTTGTATATGATTTGATCTGAAAGGGGCGTTT
>CAZEMD010000143.1:0-5775 GCA_964513225.1 uncultured Candidatus Bathyarchaeia archaeon
CCCCGTCCTCGCCTATGAAGGTCATCACGAGGATGTTGCGTATGAAGTCGATGGGCCTGGGCGAGTTTATCCCTGCTTTCTCGCATAGTTGCAGGTTGCTGAACTCCTTCTGGTTCCAGGTGTAGACGATGCTTCTGGGGCTCTTGCGTATCCGCTTGAACCGGGGGTCGCCCCTGATGTAGTCCATCATCCCCTTGCGGAACTCGGCTGTGTGAGTGTAATATATCTTGACTGCGAGCCCCCTTCCGTCTGGGTGCGTGGCGTAGTATACCCTAGCCTCTTTGCCGGCATTGACTACGCCGTGGAGCTGGTCTATGACGCCTTTTTTGAAGAGCTTGTATACGCCTTGGAGTGTTAGCCTGTCGAATACCTCCTCCATGACGCGGAACTCTTCCTTGTTCTTGTCCTTGAAGAGTGCGTCTTCCTCGTACCTTCTATCTATCCTATCCGAGATTTCGTCGTAGTCTCTTTCGCGGGACAAGGGGTGTTCTCCTATTTGGCTCCCTATTCTATGAGCAGTACGCCCTTCTGACGGAGTTCATCTACTTGGTTGGCGGTGTAGCGGTGGAATATCTCCCCCCGCTCCTCGCTCTGGAAGTCCCAGGGACTCACCAGAACCACATCGCCTTCCCTGATCCAGGTCCGGCGCTTCATCTTACCCCTTATCCTGCACACCCTGGTGTAGCCGTCCTGGCACTTGACCAGCACCCGGTCGAAGCCCAGCATCTTCTGGACTACCCCGATGACGTCGTTCTCGCTGGGTAAGACTAGTCTCCTGAGGCTCTTCTCGCTCAGTACCTTCTTTTTCCCCATCCACCATCCTCTTAGCGAGAATACATGGACTCGGTGCTTAAAAACTGTGTGTAGACGCCATGCTAGATATCCTTTTTTATGGCTCTTTTCGCCTTATAGGCTGTTTAACACGGTCTTTAGGCTTTACGGAGGAAAATTAGAGGCGTAAAGGGATGCTGTCATTTATCTCGACGCCTCGAAGCGAGACATCTGAGACGTAGGCGTAGGTCTCCACGCCCATGGAGGCGGCGTGCCTCAGCGCCTCCCCGAACACTGGGTCTGTGCCGTCGTTGGGCCTGAACTCGTGGGCGTCGCCTCGCTGGATCACGAACACGGCGGCGGCGCGGCCGCCGTCCAGAGCCTTCACGAGGGTCCTCATGTGGCGTGCTCCCCTCTTGGTGGGTGCGTCTGGGAAGAGGGCCACGCCTTCCTCTACCAGCGTGCAGGACTTGGTCTCCACCATCACTTGTTCTTCGCCGTCCGAGAGCACGAGGTCGAGCCTAGAATCGTGGAACACCGGTTCAGTCCTCTCAACAGTGTAGCCCCCGAACTCTCTTAGGCGCCCGGCGTCTACGGCCTCCGCGACCAGCGTATTGGGGAGCCTAGAGTCCACGCTCACCATGACGCCCCCGTAGTCCACGAGCACCATGTCGTACCGGGTCTTCCTGTGCTCGCCACTCTTCTCAAGCAGGTAGACACTGGCGCCGGGCACCATCAACTCGTGCATCCTCCCCGGGTTGGGTATGAAGCACATCTCCGCGGAGCCTTGCACCTCTACAACTCCCAAGAACCTGTTGGGCCTGTCCACGAGTCTGGCCTCCAAGGGCCGAGAAGGGTACCTCATCCTACTCTCAGCAACTGGTTAATCTCGTCCATGAGCTCCTGGCTGCTAGCCGCCGCCAGCTCGAAACAGGTATCCCTCGTCAACGGGAAGTCGCCGAAGGTCTCGCCGTTCACCTGGTAGACTCCGCCGGCTTCACGCAGTATGAGGAGCCCCGCAGAGGCGTCCGTGGCCCTTAGAATACCCCTGAAATCCAGGTGGGCGTCGAGGACCCCAGCGGCCACGTGGCAGAGGCTCACGGCGCTACAGCCTTCGGCCCTGATGTGACCGCTCTCCCGTATGAGAGGCGTCATGAAGTCGAGGCGAGGGACCTTGCTCAAGTCCATGGATACTAGGGCGTCCCTGTACTTGGTGGGCGCTGCGGCTTGGAGGGGCCAGCCGTCCTGCATGGCGCCTTTTCCCTTCTCCGCGAAGTAGGTTTCCCCTGTGAAGAGGTTGACGACGATGCCCGCGAACACGCCGCCCTGGGTTCCCGTCTCGCTGACGCTGATGCTGGTCACCGCCGGCTGCAGCCCCCGGGCCAGGTTTGTGGTGCCGTCCACCGGGTCCGCGACGATGAAGTAGTCTCCACCGCCGAACACATGGTCCCCCTCTTCGCTCACCAGGTTGGCGGACACCCTGTTCTCGGTGAGGGTCTCCACTATGGCTTCCTGGGCCTCGTCGTCGAGGAGCCTCTTGAAATCGTCAACCGGCATCGAGTGGCGCCTGGGGATGGATGAGTGCACCTTGTCCTGTATGTTGTCTACTAGTTCTTGTAGAATGGTCTTCCAGTCTGGGGTCTCGGTCATACCTCACCACTGTATGTAGTTTACGTATTGGTCGGTTAACCGAGACAAATAACCTGCGGTCAAAGAAAAATGGGGTTTACTCTTGCCACTGGTAGTTGCTGAACTCTATCGCGTGGAGCACCCGCTGCGCCGGGAAGTCCTCGTCGCTGCACTGGAAAGTGTACATGACGAAGCCGTCGAAGCTGAAGAAGTGCATCCTGCCCCGATGATACATTATCCGGGGCTTCGCGATGTCCACCAGCTCCAGGAACTCCTCGCGCTCGAACTTCACCCGGTAGCTGCTCGCGCTAATCGCAGCGGCAGCCACCGCTCCACCTGCGTACGCCAACTCTGTCTCTCACCTCCCTTTCTTCTCGTCGTCGAAGCTAAAAATCTCCTCGATGGGCTTGTCAAACACCCTCGCTATGTTCCAGGCCAGCCGTAGGCTGGGATTATATTTACCCTTCTCCAAGAAGAGTATGGTCTGACGGGTGACGTCAACAAGGTCGGCCAGCTGCTCCTGTGTCAACCCCTTCTCCCCCCTTAGCTCACGTATCCTGGTCTCCACGTCTACTCACCCTTGAAATAGGCGTGATAGACCCAGCTCCCGGCGAACACCGCGTAGCTCATCCAGAGCAGGGGCAGCAGGGGGTTCGTGTCCAGGTAGGTCATGAGCTCGGGGTAGGCGAGCCACATGGCCTCATCCATGAAGCCCACGACGCTCATGGCCGCCACAAGCACCACGAAGGCGTTCCTCGCAGCCTTGCTGAATATGCTGCCCAGCCTCTCGTCGTAGAGGGTTCCGAAGCTGAGGCCCACGCTGAACACGAGCCCTATGCCTCCCCCGACGCCGGAAAGGTAGTCCCCGGAGAAGCTGCTGTACATGAGGGCCCCCAGTATCACGGTGGCGCTCAGGCTCCATGACGCGAGGCGCATGGTCTTCTTCTGCTCGGGGGTCTCGGGCTGGGGGTTGCCGTACTTGGCTATCCCATATACTATACCGGCCATGTACCCAACGAAGGCTCCCAGGGGGAGTCTCCCGAGGACGAAGCCGACCACGGCACCTATGACCGTGCCTAGCCCTATGAGGGTCCATCTTTTTCTCCTTGTCTCAGGGTCTTCAAACATCGCTCTCCATCTCCATGTAAACTATTTCTAACGTTAGAAATACTTAACGTAATATCTTTTTAACATTTCGGTGAACCGATGCTTAGACTCCCTGATAGATCATGGAATCACACGATATTCAGGAAAAAACAGGTAAAACCCGGCCACGAACAACACAAATACTCTACTATGCCACCCGGCCTCCCCTGTAGACGCCCCAGAAATGCCTCACCTCCATGTCCTCGGGGCTGTCGGTGCCGTGGCTGCCCTTACCGGAAACAGGGTCAACGTGGGTGCCATGGTCAGGCAGGAACGCCAACAGCCTGTTGCTGTCGCCACAGCTCTCGTCGAACGCCTCGGCTAGCCTCTCGAAGGTCCTCAGATGCCCCCTGAAAGCCTCCAAGGACTCGGGGCTCGTGGGGGTCGAGCCGTGCATGGCGTCGTCGTAACCCTGATGGTAAGCCAGGACGAGGTCGTAGACATCCTCCTTCAACAGCCCAAGCACCCTCTCCTCGACCTCCGGGTCGTACTCCTCGGAGTAGTAGTCGATGGGGCGTCCGCGGAAGATGAGGTCGATGCTACTATCCTTAACCGCAACAATAGCTACCTTCTTACCAGCCCTCGTGAGGGCGTCGAACAACGTGTCGCACTCCAGCACAGGCTTCTCGTACCTCGTTATGCCATGTCCCTCTGGTTTCAGCCCCGTGAACATGCTGCCGTAGCAGACTGGGGTATAGCTGGGTGTCATGGAATGAACCTGCACCTCGATGGGTGCCGCCTTAATGACGCCCCTAAACTCGTCTCTATGCATTTGGTAGAGCCACTCGCCAATGGCGTCTGGGGCGTAGAGAAGCGCCTTCTCCACAGGCTCTCCGCCCAGGCCCTCTTCCATATACTTTAGGAGTTCGGCTATGGGCTCCGCTGTGGAGCCCCGGGGAGGCTGCACATCCATGAGGCCGCATACAGTGGGCGCCACCGAGTCGATCCCGTACATGCATCATAATCTGACGAGGCGGGTTTAACGTTTATCCGATCAAGACTAAAAAAAGGTGGTTAGTACACCCAGGCGTCCACGAACGTTCCGGCCACTATGGGTTCCTCGACGTACCAAGCCGCCTCCATAGTCGCCTCGTCCAGGAGCTGCTCCGCCTCGTGCTCGTATAGCAGGAACTTGACGTCGTAGTAGTTACCCACCATTCCCTCGGTGACCTCTAGGCACCCCATCTCCATGAGTTGGTACTGGTCCGGCCCAAGCCAGACATCCTCCACACACACAGTCTCCCACTCGCCCTCGCCGTGGAGGCTCCACTTGACGATAATAATGTACCCCGTCTCGGTGTTGCCGGTGTTCTTCACCTTGACCTTGAAGTTGACGACGTCGCCGACCTCCTTGGTCAGTCCCCCCTCGGTGGCGTAGGCCATGGGAGCCAGGCTGCCCCTCTTTATCTGAGCTGCGTCAAGCAACGAGTCACCGAACGCGACGCTGAGAGTCAACGCGAGCAGCACCACAGTGACGAATATTGGGGCCATCCCTCTTCTTCTTACCATACCGTTCACCAGATTTGCGTCATACCGTCTCTGGAACTGGTTTTAATGATTATGAAAAGGGGAAACAAATCTCATGTAACTATCATGGTAACCGTAGGCCGCTCTGTACCACGTATACCTAGCGCATGTATGGATTAAGTGAAAAAAACATAGAAAAAGAAGGGTGGGGTTACGCGAACAGGTAGACTATGTACACGCTCACGGAAACCGTCAGCTCGCCGCTCAATATCGGGGTCGGCGCGGAGCCCATAGCGTAGTCAGCCTCAGCAACAGCCTGGTAGGTTCTGGCGGGCGAATAGCTGCTCTCCGTGACCGACTGGACGCCGGTGATGGTGAGCCCGAGGGTCTCGGTGATGACGTCAGCCTTCGCCTGGGCGTCTTCCAGCGCCGCCACGTAGGCGTTCATCTTCAGCTCTTCACGCTTCGCGTCGCTGAGCTCGAAGCTTATGCTGTCTATCCTGTTGGCGCCAACGGCACCAGCCGCGTCGATGATGGAGCCCACGTCGTCAAGGTTCTTCACCGTCACTCTGACCATGTTTGTAACCGTGTATCCCCTGAAGACGCGTCCTGACTCCGTCCAGTCGTACTGGGCGTAGACGCTGTACTGTGAAGTGACGATGTCGTCCTCCGAGACACCGAGAGCCTCGACGGCCTCGATCACCGCAGCCATCTTGGCCGCGTTCTCGCTGATGGCGTCGGCGGCGGACTCGTCCGTCACCT